>CBDUKI010000031.1:0-14771 GCA_965367765.1 uncultured Henriciella sp. | reverse complement strand
GCCATCAGCCCCTCGACCACGGCATCCGGGTCGTCCCCCTTACGGGTCACAACTTCGCCGTGATAATTGGTCGGGATACCGCCCATATTATAGTGCACGGTTGGCAGGACCGGGATCGGCTCCTTGGTCACGTCGACGCCGGCGAAGATCCGCGCGGTTTCGGAAATGCCCGGCAGGCGTGCGGCCAGTGTCTCGGCCGGCAAGTGCTCCAGGTGCAGGTAGATATGGTCCTTTTCCGGGCCAACCCCGCGCCCTTCGCGGATTTCCACCGTCATCGCGCGGCTGACGACATCGCGCGAAGCAAGGTCCTTGGCGCTTGGCGCATAGCGTTCCATGAAGCGCTCACCCTCGGAATTGGTCAGGTAACCACCTTCCCCGCGAGAGCCTTCAGTGATCAGGCAGCCCGAGCCATAGATGCCGGTCGGGTGGAACTGCACGAATTCCATGTCCTGCAGTGGCAGTCCGGCGCGCAGCACCATCGCATTGCCATCGCCAGTACAGGTGTGGGCCGATGTACAGGAGAAGAAGGCGCGGCCATAACCGCCGGTCGCCAGAATGGTCTTCTGGGCGCGGAACCGGTGCAGCGTGCCATCATCGAGCTTCCATGCCGTGACACCACGGCAGACACCGTCATCATCCATGATCAGGTCGAGCGCGAAATATTCGATGAAGAATTCGGTCTCTTCCTTGACGCACTGGCCGTACAGCGTGTGCAGCATGGCGTGGCCGGTCCGGTCTGCCGCCGCACAGGTGCGCTGGGCTTCCGGGCCTTCGCCCATGTTCTGCATCATGCCGCCGAATGGGCGCTGGTAGATTTCGCCATTCTCGGTCCGCGAGAATGGCATGCCCCAGTGCTCCAGCTCGTAAACGGCCTTCGGCGCATTGCGGCAGAGATATTCAATCGAATCCTGGTCGCCAAGCCAGTCAGAGCCCTTGACGGTGTCATACATGTGCCAGCGCCAGTCATCCGGGCTCATATTGCCCAGTGAGGCTGCAATCCCGCCCTGCGCGGCAACCGTGTGCGAGCGTGTCGGGAACACTTTGGAAATACAGGCTGTTTTCAAGCCGGACTGGGCCGCACCAAGCGCCGCGCGCAGGCCAGAGCCGCCGGCCCCGACAACAACGACGTCATAGGTATGGTCGATAAATTTGTAATCGCTCATCACTTATCCTCTTCGGGCGATACGCTTACGCGCCCCCGGTCATCCAGATTTTCACAATTGAGACGAGCGCCGCAGTAAACAGCGCAATGACGGCAAATGTGTTCAGAATCAGCAGGGCCTGGCGAGACCCCGACTTGCTGATATAGTCCTCGATCACAACCTGCAGGCCGAGGCGCATATGGAAAAGCGCCGCGCCCAGCGTCAGGATCATCAAGATCGCATTGATCGGTTCACCGATGAACAGGAGCGCCGCCTCATAGGTCGAGGCAGCCCCTTCTGCCGGGCGACAGACATTGATGATGGAATAGATGAACCAGGGCACCAGAAAGACCAGGCCAATGGCCGTGACCCGCTGGTGAATATAATGGGTGGTGCCGGTTCCGGAGGCGCCCAGCCCGCGAACATTGCGCGTATCAGTCGACATGATCAGCTTCCCCTAGAAAAACGACGCCAGCGACCAGATCGTCGCGGCGCCGATAATGGCAAATGCAAAATTGAACAGTGACCATGCGGAGGCCACTTTCGGTGAAAATCCGGCGCCTGGGCCGTCCCAGATCAGGTGGCGGACACCGCTGGCGAGGTGGAACAGGACCGCCATCGACCACAGGAAGAGCAGGATCTGCCCCGGCAGCGAGAAGGCCACCGCCTCAATCACCGCATAGCATTCCGGCCCGCTGGCCAGCGCAACCAGCCACGCCACGATCAGAAATGCACCGCCATACAGTCCCACACCGGTGACCCGGGTGAAAATCGAGGCATACATCGTGGCATGCCAATTCCAAATCTGAAGGTGCGGCGAGAGTGGACGAGAATCGTTCGAACCCGGACCAGCCATGAAAAACTCCAACCTGTTTGCTTTCGCTTGTGCGCGTTTCTAAGCAGGTCATAATAAGTGTCAACGCGGCAGGAGGCTGAAACTTAAATGATTAGACTTATTTCTACATCCGTCATTGCGATTTGTCTGACAATGGCACCGTCCTGGGCCGATGAAGCCAGCCTCGACTCAGTGATTGCCGACTATGAAGCCTTCACGATTGCCAGTGATCCTGACAGCGCCGCCGACGTGCGCAATGAGCGACCGCGCTCGTGGGGCGATGTCACGCCCGCTGCCGTCGCGCAGCGGGCTGCATCCGCGAGCGAAATCCTGGCCACGCTCGACGCCCTGGACCTTGACCGGACCAGCCCCGAAGTCGCCATCCTGCACCACTTGCTGCAAGGCCCAATTGACGCGCATCTGTATGATACGGCCCGTATCCCGTTTACCGGCGACTGGGGTTTTTATGCCCAGCCGCGCTTCGCCGCCCGTTACAACCGGCTGCAGTCAACGGCTGACGCGGAAGCCTGGATTGATCGGCTGAACGATGTGCCGCGCTATTTCCAGGAGCACACGGCAAACATGCGCCGGGGGATAGCCACCGGATGGACTGCTCACGAAGACCCGCTGGCCACCAGTATCGAGCAGGTCCGCGACCTGATTAAGGATGATGTCACGCAGAGTGCCCTGTTTGCGCCGCTGGCCAAGCTGCCGGCTGACATGGACCCGGTTGAACGCGCCCGCCTGCAATCACTGGGCATATTGGCGACCGAGAATGCCATGTCGGCCTATCGTGACCTGCTCGACTTCTTCGAGACCGAATATGCCCCAGCGGCCCGGCCAGAGCCGGGCATCGTCACCCTGCCCGGTGGACGCGAGGTCTATGAAGCCGCGATTGCCGACCATACGGCTGGCTCTGGCTATAGCGCCGAGGACATTCACGCCCTCGGCCAGGATGAAGTCGCCCGTATCCGCGCCAATATGGAAGCGATCATCGCCGAGCTGGGCTTCGAGGGCAGTTTTGAGGACTTCACCACTTTCCTGCGCACCGATCCGCAATTCTATGCCGAGACGCCGGAAGACCTGCTCGAAAAAGCCTCCGAGATGGCCAAGCGACTGGATGCGATCCTGCCGCGCTATTTCGGCAAGCTGCCACGCCTGCCCTATGGCGTCGAAGCAGTTCCGGCAGCGATTGCGCCGGGTTATACGACCGGGCGCTATGCGGACGGCGACATGGATGAAGGCGTTGCAGGCACCTATTGGGTCAACACCTATGCGCTCGACCAGCGCCCGCTCTACGAACTGCCTGCCCTGTCGGCGCACGAGGCCGTGCCCGGCCATCACCTTCAGATCTCCCTGGCACAAGAGCTTGTAAACGTACCGGATTTCCGCCGCTCATATTATGCGACGGCGTTCGGTGAAGGCTGGGGGCTGTATTCGGAAAAACTGGCTGGCGAGGCCGGGTTCTACCGCACACCCTATGAACGGTTCGGGCAGCTCTCATACGAAATGTGGCGCGCATGCCGCCTCGTTGCCGATACCGGCCTGCATTATTATGGCTGGAGCCGCGCCGAAGCCGAGGCCTGCTTCATCGACAATACCGCGCTGGCGCCGTTGAATATCCAGACCGAAGTGACCCGTTATATCGGCTGGCCGGGCCAGGCCACGGCCTACAAGGTGGGTGAATTGAAAATCCTCGCCCTGCGCGCCGCCGCAAAGGACGCACTGGGCGAGGATTTCGACATTCGCGCCTTCCACGATCACCTGCTCGGGGCCGGGGCCATGCCGCTTGACGCGCTGGAGGCGCGCATGACGGCATGGACACAGGCGCAGCTCGTCCCCGCAGACTAGGCCTCGTGCACCTCGGTCACCGGGATTTTCAGATAGGTCTTGCCGTCATCGTCTTTGGGCGGCAAAGCCCCGGCGCGGATATTCACCTGCAGTGATGGCAGGATCAGGCGCGGCGCGGCCAGTGTCGCATCGCGCTTCTCGCGCACTGCAACGAACTCGTCCTCGCTCACCCCGTCATGCACATGGATATTGCGGGCGCGCTGGTCTCCGACCGTGGTTTCCCAGACATATTCACTCCGCCCTTCAGGCAAATAATCGTGACCGACAAAGATGCGGGTATCTTCCGGCAGGTCGAGGATTTTGTGGATCGAGCGATACAGCGTTGCCGCGTCGCCGCCGGGAAAATCAGCCCGCGCCGTGCCATAGTCCGGCATGAACATCGTATCGCCGACAAAGGCCGCATCTTCGATCAGGTAGGTCAGGCAGGCCGGCGTATGGCCGGGCGTATGCAGCACACGCGCGTTCAACTCACCGATCTGAAAGCTTTCGCCTTCCTCGAACAGATGATCGAACACGTGCCCGTCAGGGATCAGGTCGCGGGCATTGAAAACCGGCTTGAACACTTTCTGCACGGCGGTGATCTTCGCGCCGATACCGTATTTCGCCCCGGTTTGCTTGCGCACATAATCACCGGCGGACAGGTGGTCGGCATGGGCATGGGTGTCGAGCACCCAGTCCAGTTGCAAGCCGCGCGCGCTGACCTCAGCCAGCACTGCATCAATGCTTCTTGTCGACAGTTTGCCGGCATTCGGATCAAAATCCAGCACCGGATCAATGATTACAGCATGGCTGGTCTTCGGATCAGCGACCAGATAGGTCACTGTAAATGTGGCCGGATCAAAAAAGCCCTTCACGTCCATGGGTCTGGTCCTTTCAATTTCTCTTGACCTATATATATTAGGCCTTGCTAATTTAGCAATACCTAATATATTAAATCGCATGAAGACAAACAAGATTGATCCCGCCCTGCTTGAGCAGAATGCCACCGAGGCTGCCAGCCTGCTCAAGGGCATTGCCAATGAGCATCGCCTGATGGTGCTTTGCCAACTGGTGCATGGCGAGCGTAGCGCGGGTGAACTGCAATCGGGCTCCACCCTGTCGCAGTCTGCCCTCTCGCAGCATCTGTCAAAACTGCGTGAGCAGGGCCTCGTCTCGACGCGGCGCGAAGCGCAGTCTATCTACTATTCCATTGCCAACCCGGCAGTCTCGCGCGTGATCGAGACGCTGGCGGACATTTTCTGCCCGGAGGATTGCGCCTGATGTTTGGCCTCGCCCCTGAAATCATCGCCCTGACCCTGGCCAGCGGCGCGCTTGTCGGTGTCCTGCTCGGCACGTTTGGCGGCGGTGGATCGGTTCTGGCGGCCCCGCTGCTGCTCTATGTCGTGGGGGTCGATGACCCGCATGTCGCGATTGGTACATCGGCGGCAGCCGTCGCGGTGACGGCCTTGTTCAACCTGCTTGGCCACTGGCGCGGCGGCCGGGTCAAATGGCCCTGCGCCAGCGTCTTCGCCCTGGCGGGCCTGGTGGGTTCAATTGCCGGGTCCAGCGTCGCCAAGGCCACGGATGGCGACTGGCTGCTGCTCGCCTTCTCCTTCGCCATGGCCACGATTGGCCTGTCGATGATGCGCAAGCCAGCCGTTGAGGGCAACCCGGATGTCACGCTGACCCCGAAACTGATGCCCGGCCTGGTCATGCTTGGTCTGCTTGTCGGCTTTGCCGCTGGCTTCTTTGGCATTGGCGGCGGCTTCCTGATCGTGCCCGGCCTGATTGCCGCCACCGGCATGACGATGAGTGCCGCCACCGCCTCCTCACTTGTCTCGGTGACGATCTTCGGCGGCGCGACCAGCGCCAACTATGCCCTGGCTGGCTGGGTCGACCTGCGGCTCGGCCTGATGCTGGTGATCGGCGGCTTCCTGGGCGGCCTGGTTGGCCTGCAGATTGCCCGCCTGCTGGCGGAACGAGCCGTACTCGCCCGGCGCGGGTTTGCCGTCTTTGTGATCCTGGTCGCCATATACGTCGCGATCAACGCCATTCTCGCCCTGCAAGGCGCCTAGATCCGGGGCTTGCCAAATCATCCGGCAGACCCGACCTAGGGGCGATGAGATTGACCATCATAGAGACCGGCCAGCCGCCCGCCGGCATTCGCGACGACTGGCCAGACTATCCGGCCATGTTCACGCAGCTCCTATCGCCCTTCCTGGTGCAGGTGCAGTTCGAAACCATCGCCCTGTTTGACGGCGTCGCCTTACCTGATCCCGCGAGCCTGGACGCCATCCTGATCACCGGATCGGCAGCCGGCGTCTATGACGACATGTTCTGGATGCAGCCGTTATTTGACTTCATCCGGGCCGCCGCTGCGGCGCATGTCCCCCAGGTCGGTATCTGTTTTGGCCATCAGGCCCTGGCCTGCGCACTGGGGGCAAGGGTCGCCAAGTCTGACAAAGGCTGGGGCATTGGCCGACACAGCTATGACATTCTCTCCCGGCCGGACTGGATGAACGGAACCGGTCGCAAGCAGTTCAGTCTGGGTGTCAGCCATCAGGACCAGGTCCTGTCCCTGCCACCGGGTGCGACCTGCGTGGCGGCCAGTGATTTCACGCCCTATGCCGCCCTCGATTATCCTGATGCTCCGGCGATCAGCTTCCAGGGCCACCCGGAATTCAGCCCCGGCTTCTCGTGCGCACTTTATGGTATCCGCCGCGGCACAGCCCTGCCGGAACACAGGGTTGATGAAGCCTGCGACAGCCTTGAACAGCCGATCGACAATGCGCTTGTCGGTGAGTGGATCGCGACTTTCCTGCGCGCTAGCTTATCGAGTGCGGCACGCTGACATCGATCGGGAATTTTGCATAGAACGTGCGAACCGCCGGAACCGTGACCTTGTGGGTATAGACCGCGGTAATCCGACCGATCGGCACGGAGCCTGATCTATCCACATTATAATGAATATCCAGGTCAATCGGCTCACCAATCGATTTGAGCTGCAGGTCGACGAGTTCCTGGATCTGCGCTTCGTTCAGATCGTCATTCAGCAGCACGGCACGGGCCGCTTTCTTGACCGCCCACTGCGCGGTATTGCCTTTGTGAAAGGCAATCGAGACTTGCAACACCCCAAAGACCAGGGCCAGGAAGACCGGTGCCAACATCGCGAATTCAATCGCCGTGACCCCATCCTCGCTGCGTTGCAGCTTGCGTTTAACGAATCCGAAGCGCTTCATCGATCTGGTACACCTTGTCGAACAGAACGCCATGATAGACGGTCTTGATCGTGATCTTGTTATAGGTAATCGGGATCGTCGTGTCGGTGCACAGCGCGTAACAGGCCGCAACCTGCTCGCCACAGGCGCAGAAACTGGTGATCGAGATATCGGTCTGCTCCGGGGCCGCTTTCCATGAAGACCGGATCACCGCTTCGGCCTCGGCCTTGTCGCTGCCGCCCTTCATGAAATAGTCGATGCCCGACTTCATGGACGAAATCATGTTGGTGCGCTGGAAAACCAGCGTGCCGACATCCGACACAGCCAGCAGCGTGAACGCGAGGAGCGGCGCGATGAAGGCGAATTCGATCGAGGCAACGCCGCGAACATTCCTGCGCAACTTACCGATCATGTGAGAAAAACACGGTTTCATATCTTTACTCCACCAGCTCGACATCGCCCGGCACTTCAGCCCAGCGGATGCCATAGGACTCACAATCGCTCTCGATTGTGGTGTTACCTGTGACCTCAATGGTTGACGCGATCAGCTGCATACAGCCATCCAGGCCAGAAAAATCACCGGTAAAGACCAGGTCACCAGCGGGCAGATAGATGCCGCCCGTAATGCTGGAATCGGCTGTCCCGTTCAGCTTGTGCTCGGTGTTGATATCATCCGGATCACCCATGAAGACGAGCCCGGCATAATCGCCCGTATCAGGCGCAATCAGGTTAATCTCGGCCCCGCCATTGAAATCCAGCTCGGAACCATTGGTCAGGTAGAAGGTCACGTCGGTACCCGTGATCACGGCATTGGCATTGAGACGGAAATCGGTGCCATCAATGATGTAGACCCCAGGCTCGAAATGATACTCGCCTTTCAGGTTCATGCCATTACAGATCCGGCGCACACCATCGCCATCCGGTGAAACGGTGACCAGGCCCTTTTTGGGGCCGCCAGCATTGGACAGGTTCTTGCAAGCCCGATTGGCATCTGGCGCAGGCACGTCCGCATACGGATCCGTCGCCCGGCCGAGATTGGTTCGCGGCTGGTTACACGTGCTCAGGGTCACGCTGGTACTGCCACCGTTCTCTTGATATCCACCGACCGAGTTGATGCAATCCACGGAAATGGTGGAAGACCCGCCCACGGAGACCGCATCAATCGCCACGGAATTGGCCATCATCTCACAACTGCGAAGTGTCATCGTTGATGACCCCCACAGGTTCAGAGCTGAGGGCGCATCTTCATGCAGCGCCAGGACACAGGCCTTGCCAGGGCGCATGTAGGATGCAACCGCGCGCACCGAATGGGCATTCGGGGTCGTGTTGAAAACCGCCGAGAAGAAACGTGGCGGCGAATAATCAATGATCACCTCGAAGGCCTGCGAGTTTATGTAGGCCCCGCGGGTCGGCGGTGTATTGGTCGCGACCTTCGCCGTGAGAATATTGTAGCCGAGGTTTTCCGCCTCGATCAGCGCGGCCTGCTTGGCCTTTGCGTCCCCATCTCCGTTACGCAGCGCAAGCGCACCGGCATAAGCAGAGACATCTGCAGCCGTCTGGGCCTTGCCTTGCAGGAAGTACCAGTATCCGGTCTCGACACTCAGGCCTGCGACCCCGACAAAAACCGGAGCAGCCACGGCCATCATGATGGCCATGTTGGCGCGGGTCTCGCGCAGGAAGTGTATAAAATTTGTCCGCCTCATCCGCCGCAATATGCGCTTTCAGGTCTAATATCCTTCTAAGGAAATATGAAAATCAGACGGATCGCGTTAACGCCTTCCTTGCCATACTGTAGCAGGCACGCTGCAAAGCCTTGCCAGGCCCGCTGCGCCCTGCGGCATAACTGTCATGTTAACATTCGATTGGCGTGTTACTTGCTAGTGAGACGAGCAAACATCCCTCCCCCGGGACGAACAGGTTCAGGACGCACAAACATGATCCCTACTCCACGCGCAGACATCGCCCCCAATACGCTGGATTTCGAAATCCTGCCCCTGGTCAAGCCGACCGGGTTTCGTGAATATGATGCCCGCTGGTGGTTCAATGGCATCGGCCATGACAAAGCCCCGGAACTGAACCTGACCGGCGTGCAGGCCCTTGGCCTTGGCATGGCGACACTGTTCCACGAGCTGGGCGTTGAGCCAAAGGTCGTCACCGGCCATGATTTCCGCTCGATCAGCCAACCCATCAAGAATGCCCTCATCCTCGGCCTGACTCAGGGCGGATGCGAAGTGCTGGATGTCGGCCTCGCCTTGTCGCCAATGGTGTATTGGAGCCAGTTCGAGCTGGATGCGGCCTGCTGCGCCATGGTCACGGCCAGCCACAATGAAAACGGCTGGACCGGCGTGAAAATGGGTGCCAATCGCCCGCTGACCTTTGGTCCGGAAGAAATGGGCCGACTGAAAGACATCGTCCTTGGCGGAGACTTCCAGCCGCGCGCCGGGGGCGGGCATTACCGCGTCGATGGCCTGCGCGAAAAATATATCGCCAGCGTGGCAGACGGCGTGTCGATCAAGCGCCCGCTGAAAGTGATTGCGGCTTGTGGCAATGGCACGGCCGGGGCCTTCGCCCCTGAGGCCCTGCGCGCGATGGGCGTTGAGGTCATCGAGATGGACTGCAATCTCGACAACACATTCCCGAAATACAACCCGAACCCGGAAGACGAGGAAATGCTGCACGCCATGGCCGATGCGGTACGCGAGCATGGCGCCGACATCGCCCTCGGCTTCGATGGCGACGGGGACCGCTGCGGCGTTGTCGACAATACCGGGGCGGAAATCTATGCCGACAAGATCGGCCTGATGCTGGCGCGTGACCTGTCGCGCGAATATCCGGCGGCGAAATTCGTTGTCGATGTCAAATCAACCGGCCTCTACAAGACCGATCCGGTGCTGAAGGAAAACGGTGCCACGGTCGACTATTTCAAGACCGGCCATTCCTATATCAAGCGCCGCACGACGGAGCTGGATGCGCTGGCCGGGTTCGAGAAATCGGGCCACTTCTTCTTCCGCCCACCCATCGGCCTTGGCTATGATTGCGGCCTGACCGCCGCCAAGGCGATCCTTGAAATGCTTGATCGCAACCCCGGCAAGTCAATGTCAGACCTGAAGGGCGAGCTGGGCGTGGCCTATACGTCACTGACCATGTCTCCGCACTGTGATGACGAGATCAAGTATGACGTCATCACCCGCATGGTCGAGGAATATCAAACTCTCAAGGGCACTGAAATCCTCGGTCGCAAAGTGGTGGACGTGAACACGGTCAATGGGGCCCGTGTGACGCTGGAAGACGGCTCCTGGGTCCTGGTTCGTGCCAGCTCCAACAAGCCGGAACTGGTTGTCGTTGTGGAAAGCATGACCAGTGATGACGATATGCGTGACCTGTTCCACAAGGAGGTCAAACCCCGCCTTGGCAAGCATCCCGAAGTCGGGGCCTATAATCAGGAAATCTGAGCGGCGGGCCAAATACGGTCTCGCCAGCATGGTTAACCAGGTCTTGCGCCAGCACGCCCGGGCATGGCCAGCGTTAACGACACTCACCGCAAAATCCCCGTGCCCTTAGCACACGGGCGGGTTCTTCGGCACTTTTCATGGTTAATGCCAAGGGCCGGATTTTCTGTTGCCTTCAATTCCCTCTTATCCGCCCGCGACTAGACTGGGCCCAAAGGATAAGACGCGATGACAATGCTGACAGAAAAATTCTGGTCCATGCTGCCGCCGACGCGGCTATTACCGCATGAACCTGATGAGATACTCTCTGCCGAAGAGATGTATCGCCGCCGCGTGACGGCGATATCAGCCTTTGGTTGCCTGGTCGCGCTCGGATTCATCATCATTCAGTTTGCCTGGTTTGGACCGCGCCTGAGCACCTTTGCCACGGGGGCTGCGGGCCTTCTGGCCGGGGCGCTATCGGCCTATGGGCTGTGGATGGGCCTCTGGAGCGACCTGCACGAAAAGACCCTGCGCTTCATTTTCGTCACCCTGTCTGTCCTGGTCTGGTGGGAAGTGTTCCGCTCTGGCGGGATCACTGGCTACAATGCGGTATTGTTGCCGGTGTTTCCGGTGCTGGCCGCCTTCATGATGCGGGCCCGCGACGCCATCTTGTTTACCGGCCTGCACCTCGCCGTGATCGTGGTGATTGCCAGCCTTGACAGCTCGAACGGCCTGATCCCCAGTCTGAATGCCCAGCGTGGCCCTGAATTCGCGGTCACCGTCGCCCTGCTCATGGCTGCTGTCGCCGCCTGTTCGGGCAGTGCCCTCTACATGGCCTATCAGAACCAGCACGTCCAAGGCCAGCTGCGTGACCTGCTGATCCATCAGGCTTATCTCGCCGTGCACGATTATCTATCCGGCCTCGGCAACCGCGTGCGGCTTCAACAGCGCTTTGCCGAGCTGCAGCAGGATGACGAGTTCGATATCCTGCTGATCGACCTGGATGGCTTCAAGGCGATCAATGACACCTATGGTCACGAAGCCGGTGACCACCTGATCAAGACCGTGGCGCGGCGGATGAGCGACGTCACCGAAGAGACCGATCTCCTGGTGCGTCTTGGCGGCGATGAGTTCGTCATCCTGCTTGAAAAGGTTGATGCCGAGCTGGAGGATGTTGGCAAGTTTGGCGAACACGTGATCGATATCCTGTCTCGCCCCTATCCATGGAATGGCGAGATCCTGCGCATTTCGGCCTCGATCGGGCATACACGCTTCCCGCTACATGCCGACTCGCCCAGCCAGGCCCTCGGCCTGGCCGACAAGGCGCTCTACAAGGCCAAGGAAGCGGGCAAGGGCCGCTGCATCACGCATGGCGATCGCCCGAAGAAACGCCAGCAGCCAGCGCCCGCCCGTCGGCGCAGGAAGCGGGCCTTCAACCTGCCCTCGAAGCCACACTCGCGTGTGCTCTAGCGGTAACGCAGCATGTCTCGGTTGATCTGCGAGACCTTGTTCACGCCCAGCAGTTTCATGTCCCGCTCAATCTCCATGCGCAGGTTGCCCAGCGCCTTTTCGACGCCTGGCTGGCCCGCCGCCGCCAGCGCGTAAAGATACATTCGCCCGCCGGAACAGGCCTTGGCCCCGGCGGCGATGGCCTTGAGCACGTGTGTGCCGCGGCGCACCCCGCCATCCAGGATCACATCCAGCCGATCACCAACCGCGTCGGCAATCTCTGAAATCTGGTCAAACGGTGAGCGTGAGCCATCCAGCTGGCGCCCGCCATGATTGGAGACCATGATCGCGGTCGCGCCAATATCAGCCGCCTTGCGCGCATCGGCGACGCTCATGATGCCCTTCAGGCAGAATTGCCCGCCCCATTTGGCCGCCAGCGCCTCAGCATCGCTCCAATCCATCGACTGGTCCAGCATGGTCGAGAAATACTCACCAACCGAGACCGCCACGTTCGAGCCTTCGCTGACATGGTCCTTGAGCTCGGCCAGTTCGAATTTCTCGCGAAACAGATAGTTCAGCGCCCAGCCGGGATGGGCGGCGAAACTCAGCAGGCTGGCGGGCGTCAGGCGCGGCGGCGAGGTAAAGCCTGTGCGCAGGTCACGCTCGCGATTCCCGCCCGTGATCGTGTCCACAGTCAGGGTCAGCACGTCGAACTTCGCCGCCTTGGCGCGCTCCAGCATGGCCGCATTCAGGCCGCGATCCTTGTGGAAGTAGAACTGGAACATCTTTGGCGTCGAGATCATCTCGCCAATTTCGGCGAGGCTCACCGTACCCAGCGAAGACACACCGAACAGCGTACCGAACTTCTCAGCGGCGCGGGCCACGGCGCGCTCGCCATCATGATGGAACAAGCGCTGCAAGGCGGTTGGCGAGCAAAAGATCGGCATGGCCAGTTTCTGGCCCATCACCGTCACCGACATATCGACATCCTCAACCCCGGCCAGCACGTTCGGCACCAGATCACAGGTTTCGAACGCCTCGCTGTTCCGGCGATAGGTCACCTCATCATCGGCCGCCCCATCAATATAGTGGAAGATCGGCCCGGGCAGGCGCTGCTTGGCGAGAAGGCGCAAATCCGCAATATTGTGGCACTGGCTTAGGCGTCTGAACATTTACGCGGCTCCTGTCTTCCCGGCACGGCCCCGCCGGTCGGCTGAAAGGGTGATCGAATGGTCCTTGTCCTTCAGGACGACAATATCTGCAACGTCACGCAGCGGCAGGATGTTTTCCTCCAGGTTGGGCTGGTTGATCCGGTCCCAGACCGACCTGGCGAAATCGATCAGTTCCGGCTCTGTCATGTGCCGGAATTGCGCATAGAACGAGGCCGGGTCATGCTCGGCTGCACGCCATAGGCGTACGAACCGTTCTATATACCATTCAACGATGTGCTCATGGGCGGCGTCGATATAGATGAGCACGTCCGGTTCGCCGGGATGGCGCGGTGGTTGGCCGGGTGCCTCGAAGCCCAGCCCCTCAAGCAAAAGCATGTCGGGGCGGTTGAGATGACGGGTCAGCGCCGGGTCGATATCATAGGTGACATGGCTATGGGCCGGAAAAGCCGCCGACCCGGTGCGCACCTGCCTCAGCGCCTGCTCGAACGCATCTCGGTCATAGGTCTCCGGAAAGCCCTTGCGCATCATCAGGCCGCGCTCGGTCAGGACCGCATTGGGAAACAGGAAGCCATCTGTGGAGACCGTCTCAACCGTATATTGCGGGGCCAGGTGTTCGGCGATCTGGCCCGCCAGCGTCGTCTTGCCAACCGCGACAGACCCGGTCATCCCGACCACTTGGCCGCCCGCGTCCGGCTGGCCTTCAACGAGGATCGCGCAAAGGGCTTCCACCCCGCTCAGACTGTCACCACCTTTGCCCATACGCCCTGCCTAGCCCACCTGACGCTGCGGTGAAATCCCCACGCGGGCGATTTCGGGTCAGGCACGGCGTTTCCGGCGCCGCCAGACCGGCAGGACGAGGCGCCGCCAGGACAGGGCAAACCCGGTATAGACCAGGAAACACGCCGCCAGCGAGGCCAGCCCGGCAACCGTTGATCCGATCAGGCCGAACTGTTCGCCAGTATGGCCAAACCGCACGAACATGCGCGCCTTCTGCGCCGGGCTCATGTCACTATATCTGGTGGAGCTGACAATTTCTCCCGCCGCCAGCGAATAGATATGCGTCGTGCGCTGCTCGGCGAGATAGCCATTGCCATTATTGACCATGATGCGTACCTGCGTCTCGTCCGGCTTCGGCACGATCAGGTTGATCTTGGTCCAGCCTGCATCGCTCGCCGCCGCCGTATCGAACGCCTGCTGCAGGCTGGCCAGCGTACCCGGCTGGGCCGCCGCTTCAGTCGCCTTGCCAAGATCGCCGCCGCCCATGAAGGCCGGGCCCTGGCGCTGCGGCGGGCTTTCCCCGAAGGCTCGGTAGAGCGCTGCATTGGCCCACGGATAGGACATCACGACACCGGTTGCGACCACGACAAAGAGCGGCACCAGCGCCCAGATACCGAACACATGGTGCCAATTGTAATCGCGCGCCTTGCTGGTCGGCAGGCCAGACCGGAAGAACAAATTGAGCCGGAAGAAGGTCCACTTCCAGACTTTCGGGAACCACAGGTACAGCCCGCTGACAATCAGGAACAGGAAGACCAGGTTGGCCGCCCCGGTCAGGGCCCGCGCCACGTCGCGCGAGGCCCCCTGGAAACCGAGCCAGCGATGCAGTTCGACAATCTCGTGAAACATCGCCTCCACCGCCCCGGCCCGCGCCTCCACCGGTGCGCCGGTATACGGGTCCAGTACCTGCTGGCCAT
>CBDUKI010000030.1:0-14848 GCA_965367765.1 uncultured Henriciella sp. | reverse complement strand
CCGTTCCCGGGCAACAGCCATCGCCATCCTGCTGATTATTGTATCCATCGTCGGTAACGGCATCGGGCCTTACTTTGTCGGTTTCTTCAGCGACTTCTTCATGAACATGGAATTGGCGAAGTTCGGCCAGGCGGGCGATCTGACCCCGGCCATGTGCAAAGCCAAGGATGCTGTGTTCAGTGACGCTCAGGCAGCGGCCTGCAAGGCCGCAAGTTCACAAGGTTTGAAATTTGCGATCTCACTGACCGTATGCTGGTTCCTGATCGCTGCTGGCTGTTTCCTGATGTCAGCAAGAACCCTCAAGCGCGACTTTGTCGCTAGACTGGAGACAGCATAATGAGCGAGACAACCGCTTCGGATACAGTGGAAACAGTCGCCGAGGAACCAAGCCAGGCCGAAGGGTTTGGCAGCGCTGGGTATCGTGCCTACGTTCTGTTTGCACTCATCGTGGTCTACACGTTCAACTTTATTGACCGGACCCTGATCGGTGTCCTGGGCGAGCAAATTCGTGAGACCTTTGGCCTGTCCGATTTCATGATCGGCATGTTGTCAGGCATGGCCTTCGCTCTCCTCTACACCCTGCTGGGCATCCCATTCGCCATGCTGGCCGAACGCAAAAACCGCACACGTATCATTACCGCCGCGATGATTGCCTGGAGCGGTATGACCGTGATGTGTGGCTATGCACAGAATACGTTCCAGTTCGCACTGGCCCGGATTGGCGTTGGAATTGGTGAGGCAGGCTGTTCGCCGCCATCTCATTCACTGATTTCAGATTATTTCCCACCGGAGAAACGCTCCTCCGCGCTCGGCATCTTCGCGCTGGGTATTCCGATTGGCTCGATGCTGGCCGCACTTGGCGGCGCCTATATCGCGACGCGTGGCGGTCTGGACTGGCGTCACGCCTTCATCTGGATGGGCCTGCCGGGCATTATGGCTGCGATCATCTTCAAGATCACCGTGAAAGAACCACCGCGTGGTTATTCAGACCCCGGCGGTGCAGCGGCGGCAGCAGCGCGCATGATGCCATCGCCATTCAAGGTCTTTGGTATCATCGGAACGAACGCCACTTTCTGGCATGTTTCCCTTGGCGGCGCCCTGGCCTCATTCGCAGGCTATGGCATCGGCCAGTTCATTGCCCCTTACTGGATGCGCGTTTACGGGTTCGACCTGATGACCGCTGCGCTGATTTATGGCGGTGTGCTAGGCGTTGCTGCCGGTATTGGCACGATTGGATCGGGTATTGTGGCTGATCGGGTCCGGACCAACCACCCTAATTCTGATAGCTGGCTGCCCGCCCTTGGCATGACCTTGTGCGTGCCATTGATGATCTTCGGGTATAATATTGACTCCTTCATGGGCGTCAGCGGTGTCTGGCTCGCCGTGCCGGTTCTGGTTGTCGCTGCCATCCTGCGCTACAGCTACCTCGCACCGATGTTCGCGGTGACCCAGAAACTGGTCGAACCACGGATGCGTGCGACAGCCGCAGCGCTGCTATTGTTCGTCGTCAACCTGATTGGCTATGGTTTTGGCCCGCCAGTCGTGGGCGCCATTTCTGACGCTGGTTCACGCTGGCAACTCAGTCAACTGGACGCCGCTGTGACCTTGTCTGAATGTGGCGCGATCGAGAAAGAGCTGAAGGCAGGCACCGTGACTATCCCCGACGCCGAGACCCTGAACGAGTCCTTTTGCAAACCGGCGCGTAAGACCGGCGTTCGCATCGGTGTCACCACCGGGGCCCTGTTCTTCCTTTGGGCGGCATTGCACTTCCTGCTGATGGGCAAGACGCTCCAGCGTGACCAATGGACACCGGAGAAGGACGCGGCTACAGCCTGATCCATGGCTGTCTATACCTCGGTTTCCGATGCTGACCTGAACACTTTCCTCGCCGATTATGACATCGGCGAGGCGGTGTCCTTCAAGGGCATTGCCGAAGGCGTAGAAAACTCCAATTATTATCTCGAGACGACCACCGGGCGCTACATCCTGACCCTGTTTGAAAAGCGCGCGAACCCACAGGATCTGCCCTATTTCATCGCCCTGAAACAGCACCTGGCGGCGCATGGCTTTGCCTGCCCTACTCCGGTTGCCGCCCGCGATGGCCAGGCCCTGCGAACGCTTGCCGGTCGCCCATCCGTCATCGTGACCTTCCTGACCGGCATGTCGCCGAAACGCCCCTCAGCGCGCCAGTGCCGGGCGCTGGGAAAAGGGTTGGCCGAGTTGCATGCCGCCGCCAGAGATTTTCCCATGCAACGCGCCAATGGGCTCGGGCCGGCCTCATGGCCCAACCTGTGGCAGGGTCGCGCCGAGACGGCTGAGCAATTACAATCGGGGCTTGCAGCCCTGATTGAGGGCGATCTGGAAGCCATAAGCAAAGCCAATCCGCAAAGCCTGAATCTGCCGCGCGGGACTATTCATGCCGACCTGTTTCCCGACAATGCCTTCTTTCTGGGAGACCTGTTCAGCGGCGCAATCGACTTCTATTTTGCGTGCACCGATGCGCTGGTCTATGACCTCGCCATCTGCCTCAATGCGTGGGCGTTTGAGCCCAATGGCGAATATAATTTCTCGAAGGGACGCAACCTGATTGCCGGGTACGAATCTGTTCGCCCGCTCGAGCCAGTCGAGCGCGAGGCGCTCCCCGTGCTGGCACGTGGCGCGGCGCTACGCTTCTTCCTGACACGGCTCGTGGATTGGCGTGACACGCCTGCCGATGCGCTGGTCAAACCGCATGACCCGTTGGACTATGCGGTCAGGCTGGCTTTCCACCGAAGAGTTGTCGGTCCAGCTGATTACGGCGCCTAGCGCCGCCCCTCGCCAACCCGTTCCTCGACCTGACGCCAAGCTTCGTCCATCTTCATCGTCCAGGCTTCCGAAGCAATGTCGCGAAACACGGCCCGAACGACGTCGAAGAATTCTGTGAACATGTCATCCGTTATGCCGTAGCCGTCATGGTTCGAGCGTTCAGCCGACAGGAAGTCACCCGCGAATGTGCCCCCTTCCAGCAAGTCGCGCGCGCAAGTCAGAGCCTCGTTCAGCATATGCCCGCGCGCGCCGAAATCGGTATCGAGAACAAACAGCTTTTCCATGTCGGGATAGCGCTCGAACAACATCTGGTAGACACGTGGGACCGGATCTTCACAGCGCTCGGCAACCACTTCCAGGCTGGCGTCAAAAGTCTCGATCACATCCATGCTTCCGCTCCCGTTCAGAGGCGATTGAACCCCATATTGTCTATTAGCCGAGTCTTACCAAGCCATGCCGCTGCGAGCAGGCGACCATCTGTCCCATGCTCGACCGGCCCATCCGGCATGTCCAGCAAACTGTCGGGAGACACCGCGCTGACATAATCCAGCTTGTCAAAGCCCGCCTGGAGAATGCGCGCGCGCGCCTCGTCCAGCACCTCCGCGACGTCACGCCCAACCTCAATCCGCTTACGCGCGCGATGCAGCGCAGCACTGATCACATTGGCCCTCGCACGTTCAGATGTCGACAGATAGAGATTGCGTGAGGACTGGGCCAGCCCATCCGCATCGCGCCAGGTTGGCCCGCCAATCACGTTGATCGCCATGCCAAGGTCCACCACCATGCGCCGGATAATCTGAAGCTGCTGATAATCCTTCTCACCAAACACGGCGACATCCGGCTGCACCTGAATGAACAGGCGTGCAACAACGGTCGCGACGCCATAGAAGAAGTGCGGGCGGTAAATACCATCCAGCAGGTCCGACATCTCTTCGACCCGGACATTGGTCAGTGAACCGGGCGGATACATCTCTTCGACACCCGGCATATAGACCAGGTCGCAACCGACACTTGCCAGCTTGGCTATATCAGCCGCTTCGGTGCGTGGGTAAGTCTCGAGATCTTCGCCCGGGGCAAACTGCGTCGGGTTCACAAATATGCTCGCGACGGTGACCTCGGCATGTTCCCTGGCAATCCGCACCAACGAGATGTGACCATCATGAAGCGCGCCCATTGTTGGCACGAACCCGATCTTTCGGCCCGCCCGTCGATGCGATTCCAGCGCCTGCCTGAGGGCCTGACGAGTGCGTACAATTTGTGGATCATTTTTCATGCAAGAATCGCCTGATACGGGATATTGTAAACGTCCTGTTAACCGTTTGGACGGATTTATTAAGATATGAGAAAGAGCATCTTCATCAGCCTGAAAACCCTTTTTGCTGCAGCCCGTTCAACCCTTTACACAAGGCCGAACCCTGCCGCAAAGACCAATTTGTCGCCCGATCCGCTTGAGTGCAAATCGGTTCGCACCCAAGGGCTCGACGGCTGGATGTTCGACAAGGATGTTTCGCTCGAAGAAGCTACCTGCGCGGCGTCAGGCGAAATGACCCGCCTGTCACACTCGCTCGAGCGGCTGGGGACAACCCTGCAAGCCATGTCAGACCATAGGGCCGGCACCTATGCTTCGGGGCGCCCTTGCGACATTCACCTGCATGACAGCGACCTGTTTGACGGCGAGGAGATGCCCCTGCCCCCAAGTCAGGACACGACGATTGGCGGAGAGAGCGCCTTCCTGTTTGGCGATGCGCCTGTCTATCACTCAACCCCCGCCCAGCATGCGGCCTGATGAAGCAACGGAGCCGTTCCTGTTATGCCCGCTGACGGATATGGACATGTCGGTGACACGTCCGCCCCTTTGACCCTCTCGACCCCGGCACAGAAACAGTGCCGGGTTATCGTTGTTGGCAATGAGAAAGGTGGCGCAGGCAAGTCGACCGTTTCTGTTCACCTGGCCATTGCCCTGATGCGGATGGGCCGACGGGTCGGCGTGATTGACCTGGATGTCCGTCAACGCACCCTGACGCGCTATCTGGAAAATCGACTGCGCTGGATGCAGTCGACCGGGTCTCGCTTGCCCATGCCAGAAATCATCCGGGTTGATGCCAGCACGGAACGTGACCTTGATGCCGCCGAGAAGGAAGAGGCCGAGCGCTATCATTCCTCGCTCAAACGCCTCCACACAGTCAGTGATATCATCATTGTCGACGCCCCCGGCGGGGACACTTATCTGTCACGCATCGCACACATGAGTGCCGATACGCTGATCACGCCGCTCAATGATAGCTTTGTCGACTTTGACCTGCTGGGCGATGTGAACCCGCAGACACTCGAGGTGTTACGCCCCAGCTTCTATTCTGAAATGGTCTGGAACTGCCGCAAGGCCAAGGCCCGTAATTCGCGCCAGCCAATTGACTGGATCGTGATGCGGAACCGCGTTTCCCCGCTGGAGGCACGCAACAAGCAGAAGGTCGGCGAAGCGCTGGCCAACCTTGCCAAGAGAATCGGTTTCCGCCTCGCCCCTGGCCTGTCCGAGCGTGTGATCTATCGCG
The DNA here is from genome assembly GCA_965367765.1 of uncultured Henriciella sp. Classification (GTDB taxonomy): domain Bacteria; phylum Pseudomonadota; class Alphaproteobacteria; order Caulobacterales; family Hyphomonadaceae; genus Henriciella. The sequence goes on along the minus strand of CBDUKI010000030.1, from coordinate 9,494 downwards.
AACTGTTCCCGGCCGGCCTGACCCTGCTCGACCTGACCGAAAGCGGCTCGAACGTGTCCTTCACGATGAGCCATGTCGCAGCCCGCCAAGAGCTGCGAGACCTCGTCATCCTGCTGCAGCTGCCTGAGCTTGCGGGCGTCGAGATCGGCTTCTAGGCAAACGGCTCTGGCCTTGCCGACACGCCATCAAGCACAGTCGCTGAATTTTCCTGGTAAATCGGGTTCGTGCTCAGTCAAGCTTTGAGCCTTCGTCACCCTGAGCAACCGGCTGGCTGACGGTAACCGGGGCGAACACTTTCCCGTTCAGCATCGGCATGGCCGCACCGTTCGGATCAACCGGAGCCTGTATCGCTGCGAAGGTCAGGCTTGAACGCAGCTCCAACTGATCAGGCTCCCCGTCAAGACTGGTATAGGCCGCCTCAATCAGATCAGTGACATGCTGGTCACGTGAGCGTGCCGTCGATCCACCAAACATGACCGCGATCACCCGGCGCCCGCGACGCTTGGCCGAGGCCATCAGGTTGAAGCCAGAGGCGCGTGTATAGCCGGTCTTGATCCCGTCGACGCCAGCCACCTTGCCAATCAGGCCATTGTGATTCTTGTAGGTCGCCCGCCCCCAGGTAAATTTCGTATTCGAGAAATAGCCATAATAGTCGGCATGGTCTTCCAGCACGCGCTCAGCCAATACAGCCATATCGCGGGCGGTCGAAATCTGTTGCGTATCCGGCAGACCGGACGCATTCCTGAAAGTCGTATTGCTCATGCCCATGGCGCGCGCCTTGGCCGTCATAAGCGTGGCGAAACGCGATTCAGTACCGCCCAGACGCTCAGCCACAACCACGGCAACATCGTTGGCGGACTTGGTCACGAGGGCATAGACCGCATCCTTTACCGTGATGGTCGACCCGGCTCGCAGGCGCAGCGAGGATGGCGGCTGCGAAGCGGCATTGCGTGAAACGGTCATGCGTTCGTTCAGTTTCAGCTCACCACTCTTGAGCGCGTCGAACACCATGTAGAGCGTCATCGTCTTGGTCAGCGAAGCTGGATAACGCGGCTCATCAGCGTGGCGGGCGTGGAGCACTTGCCCGGTTTCCATATCGATCACGATGGAGGCATATTTTTCCGCGCTCGCAGGGGACAGCGTTCCAAACACCACCAAGCATGTGGCCAATATAAACCGCTTGATCAGATACGCGGGTGCTCGAGCTTCCATTTGCGTTCTCCAGAGTGATCGAGGCCCGGCCATCCGGGAAAGCATCAGGATCAGTCCAATTGGTTTCGTACAGGTAAATTTCAAAGCCTATTCCGTTAGTCTTTTCACCTGAATTGACTGTAACAACTGATTTTTGTGCACCGCAACAATTTTGTTGCGCTCGCGAAGGTTTATTGCTATATAACGCTCAAACAGGAGTTTCTCATGGCCGACAACGCTTTTTTCCCCCAGTTCCCAGCATTCAACACGGATGCATTCTCGAAATACTTCACCACACCAGACAGCTTCAATGCCATGGCACGCGAAACCATCGCGGCTGGCAATGAAAGCACCCGCCTGTCCATGAAGGGCATGCAAACCGCTGGCGCCACCATGCTGCGTCAGATGAAAGACCAGGTCGCCCTGTCTGTCGAAACCGGCAAGAAAGTATCAGAAACCAGCTCGCTCGAAGATGCGATGGCCCTTCAGGTCAGCTACCTGCAGTCTTCGCTGGAAGCTGGCATGAAAGGCCTGACCGAGCTGTCCGAGCAGGTCACCGGAACATTTCGTGAGGCGGTGTCCCCGCTGATGGAACAAGCCACGAAGCTTTCAAAGACGGCTTAACCCCAAAAAGCTGCTTTCCTCCCTTAAAACCGGCCCGAAAGGGTCGGTTTTATTGATTCAAGCGCTGACACGATCACAGATTCAATACACACTGCCTGCATGACAGGATTTGTGGACTTTGCTTCATTGCGCCGCCCGCGGACGCCAAACACCTATCTCGTGGCCCCGGACGGGCTTTGCGAAACCGCCCGAACGGACGCAGTCTCACCTCTATTCGAGATGAGCCCGGACGAGCTGTTCAACAAGGTCATGACCCTGGTCGAAGCGGCCCCGCGCTGGACGCTCAGCGACAGCCAGCCCGACGCACGACAGCTCGCCTTCGTGGCGCGCACACGCCTGCTCGCCTTCCGCGATGATGTCGATATCGCCGTCCTCCCGGTCGGAAACGATGACCGCCAGTCCACACTCGCCATCTATTCACGCTCGCGCCTCGGCAAGTCAGACCTGGGTGCGAACCGCAAGCGTGTGGTCGGATTTCTTGACAAGCTGACCGCAAAATAACCATCTTTGGAGTTGATCCTACGTCACATCAGCAACAGCCTTAACAATCGCACGCAACGCCTTATCTTTAGACCATGACCGCACCACGAAATATCTTTGCCATGTCAGATCCCGAAGGCCCCAATCCACCAATGGGCCCTGGTGGTGACGATACGGGCCTGCACCTGGCCACGAAGACGCGCGTACAAACGCGCAAGCCGTCCATGTATCGCGTTTTGCTGCTGAATGACGACTATACGCCGATGGAATTTGTGGTGCTGATACTTGAGCGGTTTTTCCACAAGAGCCGCGAACAGGCGACCCGCATCATGTTGCATGTCCACCAGAAGGGCGTGGGTGTGTGCGGTGTGTTCACTTACGAAGTTGCCGAAACAAAGGTCGCGCAGGTCATGGACCTTGCCCGGCGCAACGAACACCCGTTGCAATGCACGATGGAAAAAGAGGATTAGGAGAAAACAACCATGCCAAGTCTGACCCCTAGCCTCGAAAATGCTCTCGAACAGGCCCTGACAGCCGCCGGTGAGCGCGACCATGAATATGCCACGCTGGAGCACCTCCTCCTGGCCCTGACGGATGATGAAGATGCCATCGCCGTGATGACGGCCTGCAAGGTCGACATTCCGGCGCTGAAGGCGGCCCTGGTCGAATACATTGATGAAGACCTGTCCAGCCTGATCACCGACAATCCGAGCGGGCGTGTTCAACCGACCGCAGCCTTCCAGCGTGTTGTCCAGCGCGCGGTCCTGCATGTCGAAAGTTCCGGTCGGGATGAAGTTTCCGGTGCGAATATCCTGATCTCGATCTTCTCCGAACGCGAGAGCCACGCCACCTACTTCCTGCAAGAGCAGGACATGACCCGCTATGATGCGGTGAATTTCGTCTCGCACGGCGTGTCGAAAGTGCCCGGTATGGAGCGCCAGCAGACCCCTCATGGATCCGAGGAAGAGACTGAAAAGGCCCCCAAGCCCGCCGAGCATGAGGCGCTGGAAGCCTATTGCATCAACCTCAATGAAAAGGCCCGCGCGGGCAAGATCGACCCGCTGATCGGGCGTCAGATGGAGATCGAGCGCTGCATTGAAGTGCTGTGCCGGCGTTCCAAGAACAACCCGATCCTGGTCGGTGACCCGGGCGTCGGAAAGACGGCGATTGCCGAAGGCCTGGCCAAGATGATTGTCGATGGCGACGTGCCTGAAATCCTCCAGGATGCCGTCATCTGGTCGCTCGACATGGGCTCGCTGCTAGCGGGCACACGCTATCGCGGCGACTTTGAAGAGCGCCTGAAAGCCGTGATGAAAGAGGTTGGCTCCCTTAAGAAAGGCATCCTGTTCATTGACGAGATCCACACCATTATCGGTGCCGGGGCGACGTCCGGTGGCGCGATGGATGCCTCCAACCTGCTCAAGCCGGCCCTGCAAAACGGCGAAGTGCGTTGCATGGGGTCGACGACCTTCAAGGAATACAAGCAACATTTCGAGAAAGACCGCGCCCTGTCCCGCCGCTTCCGCAAGATCGATGTGGTCGAGCCGACTGTCGAGGATTCGGTCAAGATCCTGACCGGCCTGAAACCGGTCTTCGAAGATTTTCATGGCCTGCGCTACACCAATGATGCCATTCGCGCCGCCGTCGAACTGTCGGCCCGTTACATGACCGACCGCAAATTGCCGGACAAGGCCATCGACGTGATCCCGGCCGCCAAGCGCCGCAAGACCATTGGCGTGAAGGAAATCGAGGCGATCATCGCCAAGATTGCCCGCATTCCCCCCAAACAGGTCAGCAAGGATGACGCCCAGTCGCTCAAGTCGCTTGAGGCAGACCTCAAACGTGTCGTGTTTGGCCAGGATGATGCGATCAGCGCCCTCGCCTCGGCAATCAAGCTGTCCCGGGCTGGCCTGCGCGAACCCAACAAACCGATCGGCTCCTACCTGTTCACTGGCCCGACCGGTGTCGGCAAGACCGAGGTGACGCGCCAGCTCGCCAACATTCTTGGCGTCGAGCTGCACCGGTTCGATATGTCCGAATATATGGAGCGCCATTCTGTCTCGCGCCTGATCGGTGCCCCGCCCGGCTATGTCGGCTATGATGAGGGTGGCCTGCTGACAGATGCGGTCATGCAGCATCCACATTGTGTCGTCCTGCTCGACGAGATCGAAAAGGCGCATCCTGACCTGTTCAACATCCTCCTGCAGGTCATGGACAATGGTACGCTGACCGATGCGGTTGGCCGCAAGGTTGATTTTCGCAATGTCATCCTGGTCATGACCACAAATGCTGGTGCCTCGGATGCCGCGAAGAACTCAATCGGCTTCGGACGCGGGCGCAAGGAAGACGAGCAGGAAGAAGCCCTCAAGCGCCTGTTCACGCCTGAATTCCGCAACCGTCTCGACTCGGTGATCACGTTCGGCGGCCTGACCCCGGAAATCATCGCCCAGGTGGTCGAGAAATTCGTCCTGCAGCTCGAAATCCAGCTGTCAGATCGCAATGTCAGCATCGAATTGTCGGCTGGCGCACGCGACTGGCTGGCCAAGCGTGGCTTTGATTCTGAGTTCGGCGCCCGCCCGCTTGCGCGGGTCATTTCTGAACATGTGAAGAAGCCAATGGCGGAAGAACTGCTCTTCGGCAAACTGGCCAAGGGCGGAACGGTGAAGATCGGTGTCTCCAAGAAGGATGACGAGCTGACCTTCAAGTATATTGAGGACAAGCCGCGCAAACCACGTTCACCGAAAAAGGATGAGCCGGAAAAGGTCTAGCCCTTCCGGCCGCCTCACGGTGAAGGCGCGCGCCCGAAAAAACGGTAGCCACTATAGGCCAGCACCCAGATCGTGGCTGACATGGCAAGGCAGACGCTGGCCGTTGCGACCCAGCCGCCCCAGTCAAATGAGGCCGTGCCAACCCAGCTGCCAAAGCCGCCGCCGATGAACATCACCACGATGTAGACGGTCATCAGCCGTGTGCGGATATCGTTCGGAGCAGACAGGAAAGTCATGCGCCCGGTTACGTCCACGGACGGGCCAAACATGTTCATCAGGATCAGTGGGATCAACAGCAACCACAGGCTGTGACCAACAAACACAAACATCAGCATCACTCCGACCTGGCAAGTCGACAGGATCAGGCGGGCCTTGCGCGCGCCGATCCGGTCGGCCCATTTGCCAAAGCGTGGCGTCGAAATCAAAGAGACGATGGCCAGCATGGCGAGATAGCCCACTGTATCGACGCCATAGCCCATTTCCTCGCTCGGCAAGTGTAGGCCGAGTCCCATCCAGATAGCCAGGAAGACGCCGAAGCTCAGCCCCTGGATTGTCCCGGATATCAGGATTTCCGGGTATTGGCGAACGATTGGCACGATGGATTTGAGCAGGCTGATATAGCGCGGCATTGTCAGCCCCTCGCGTGAGCGCTCCCCGGAATCCATGACGAGAGGCAACAGGATCGACACGACCAGCATCAGGCCAGTGGCAACAAAATAGATCACCCGCCAGCCCAAGTGCTCAGCCACAATGCCAGCGCCAGAGCGAGCCAGCAGGATGCCGAGAATGATCCCCGTGGTCAGAATCGCTGTGACATAGCCCAACTGTTCAGGCGCAACGCGCTTCGAGGCATAGGTTGGCAAGAGATAGGGCGCGATGGTGACGAAGCCGAGCAGACTGGAGCCAAGCAGGAAGACCGTGAAGCCGGGCGCCAGCGCCATGATCGCCATGCATGCGGTTTGAGCGCTCACACAAATTGCACTCAGCCGCTTGTTGGACACCATGTCGCCCAAGGGCAGAAGCAGGAAAATACCGAGCGCAAGGGCAATCTGGTTCATCGCCGGAATAATGCCAATCAGGCCTTGGTCGATGCCGAAATCCTTTGCCACCAGCGAAATGATCGGATGGATATAATAGGCATTCGCCGTCACGATCGCAGCCGCTGTCGCCAGGAAGAAAATCTCCATACGTGACAGGTGTCTTGGCGTATTCGGCTGGTCTTGTGATGAGGCGTTTTCCCCGGGCATCCGGTTCACGTACGCCCCGCAGCGATGGCCTGCAATATTGACGTCGCGCTATCGCTTCACACTGCAGGCAGCGATTGCCCGGTCATCGGCCTCCAGCGCCTGACTGACACGAAACACTTCATCGGTGGCCAAAAGCGCTAAACCACCATCGGCCAGCACCTGGTATTCAGATAGATTACCATCGGCGACATAAGTGTCATCCAGCCGATCACCAGGGCGGCCCAGCGTACCAAATGCGCTTTCAATGCCACGCTGCCCCAGCGCATACCAGGCCCGGTCGTTCGGATTGCTTGTCCCGGTCCAGGCGATCACCTTGCTCATGTCGACACCCGCAGCTTGCAGCTCGTTCTGGTGTTCGCGGCTGTTGACGCTGGCCGTCATCATCAGGTCGGGTGCCAGCCGGGCCACTTCGATGGCCTGCTGGTCATTATAGGTAATCAGGATGACATGCTGTTCGGCCTTTGCGGCGCGCACATGGCTGATGATGTTACGGAAACTGGTCGTTTCCTTCTTGTCCAGCTCGACAATCGCCCCATTGTCGCGCGCCCAGAGCAAAACATCGCTCAGCTTGGGGGGCGTGAACGCGGTGATCTGTCCATCATTATCAACTAGGTTCAGCCGCGAAATCTCTTCCCAATCGGTATCGGCAATCGCGCCCTGGCCGGTTGTCGTGCGCCCCAGGGTGCGGTCATGCATCAGGAAGAGCAGGCCATCCCGGCTCTCTGCGACATCAATCTCGGCGATTGGCGTGGCCAGCTCCAGCGTATTCTGCAAAGTCTCCAGTGCATTTTCAGGAAAGCCCGGGGCCGGTCCCCCGCGGTGGGCTGCCACCAAAGTCCCGCCTTCTTCGCGCACGCAATCGAAGAAGCTCGGCAAGTCACCAAAGTCGATCAGTTGGGCCGGTTCGGCCGGTGCGCTCACCGGCACATTCTCCCTGACCGGGGGGGCTGCTTCCTGCTGGCAAGCTAACAGAGCCAACGGGCTGGCAAACAAAGCGAAGAAACGGATACGCGACATGGGTGTGGCCTCAAGGTTGTTGCGTATGCTGTAAGCTGAAACTACAACGTCAATCAACGCCTGTAAGCGGCGAAAAATCAGACACTTTTCCGGAGGAATACCCATGCAAGGCATTATGCAGGACTGGCCACTGACCGTGAACAAGCTGCTCGAGCACGCCAACCTGATCAACCCGACTCGTGAAATTGTGACGCGGCGCGTCAGCGGTGACATCGTCCGGACCAATTATGCTGAAGTGTTCCGCCACTCCAAACAGGTTTCAAGCGCGCTGATCGATAGCGGCATCCAGCTTGGTGACCGCGTCGCTACACTCGGCTGGAACTCGGCCCGCCACATGGAAAGCTGGTATGGCGCGATGGGGATTGGTGCCGTCCTCCACACCATCAACCCACGCCTGCACCCCGACCAGATTGCCTGGATTGCCAACCACGCCGAAGACAAGGTGCTCATCTTCGATATCACCTTCCTGCCCATTATCGAGGCGATCAAGGACAAGCTGGAAACGGTCAAGACGTTCGTCATCTATGCCGGGGCTGACGACATGCCGGAGAATTCGCTTGGTGCTGTGCCATTCGATATCTGGATTGATGGGCGCTCCACCAATGTGCGTTGGGGCGACTTCCCGGAAGAGACGGCATGCGGCCTGTGCTATACATCCGGCACCACAGGTAACCCCAAGGGCGTGCTTTATTCGCACCGTTCCAACGTCCTGCACACGCTGATCACCATGAGCAAGGATGCCATGGGCATGGGGGCTGAGGATGTCGTGCTGCCCGTGGTGCCGATGTTCCACGCCAATGCCTGGGGGCTTGCCCTGTCCTGCCCGGCCACCGGCGCAAACATGGTCATGCCAGGGGCACAGATGGATGGTGCCTCGATCTATGAATTGCTCGACAGCGAGAAAGTCACGATCACCGCTGCGGTACCGACCGTCTGGCTGCTGCTCCTGTCTTACCTGCGTGAGAATGACCTGAGGCTGCCACACCTGAAGAAGGTCATCATTGGTGGCTCGGCGATCCCGGAAAATATCCTGCGCGCTTTCGAGCAGGATTATGAAGTCGACGTGATCCACGCCTGGGGTATGACGGAGACCTCGCCGCTCGGGACACTTGGCACCCTGCCTCCGCACCTGATGAATGCCGATGTCGATATCCGTATGTCGCAGAAGCTCAAGCAAGGTCGCCCGCCTTTCGGTGTCGAGCTGAAAATTGTCAATGATGAAGGCGAAGACCTGCCACGCGATGGCGAGACGTCCGGTCGTCTGCTGATCCGCGGCGCTGCGGTCGCCGCCGGATATTTCAAGGGCGACGGCGGCAATGTCCTCGACGAGAACGGTTTCTTCGATACTGGCGACGTGGCCAATATCGACACGTATGGCACCATGCAAATCACCGACCGCGCCAAGGACGTCATCAAGTCTGGCGGTGAGTGGATCAGCTCCATCGACATTGAAAACTTCGCCGTCGGCCATGAGAAGGTTGCCAATGCGGCGGCCATCGGCATCTACCACCCGAAATGGGATGAGCGCCCGCTGCTCATCATCCAGCCGGTTGAAGGCCAGTCCCCGACCAAGGAAGAAATTCTCGCCTCACTGGAAGGCAAGATCGCCAAATGGTGGACGCCGGATGATGTTGCCTTTGTTGATGAGATCCCGCTCGGTGCGACTGGCAAGATCAACAAGCTCGCCCTGCGCCAACAATTCAAGGACTACAAGCTGCCAACAGCCTGATCCAAGACCCCATGAATGGCGGCCTGCGGGTCGCCATTTCCTCTTTCCGTACCTGCCAGAAAGGCCTTACGATGACCGCCACGAACGCAAACCCAAGCGCAGGCTGGCGCATGAAGGTTGCCGCCTTCTCGCTTGCCGTCTCGATTTTCGCCGTCCTCTGGTTCGTGGTCGCCGCGCTCGGCACCAAGTTCGGCCTCTGGCCATGGCAGGTCGGTTTGGGCCAGATGACGTTCGGCTTTGGCCCGATGATCACGATGGGTGCGATCTTTCTCGCCCTGGTGGCGCAGGTCATTTCCATCATCAAGGCCCCGCGGAAGCAGCCTTTCATTCTGTCCCTCGCAGCCACGCTGATCGCCGCCATGCTGTTGTTTCGCCTGAATGCGATGGGCGTTCAGTCAGCCGCCTTGCCGCCGATCCATGATATCCAGACAGACTGGT
>CBDUKI010000029.1:0-15232 GCA_965367765.1 uncultured Henriciella sp. | reverse complement strand
AGGAAATCCAGAATATGTTCAGTCACATAATGGTCGGCACGAATGATGTCGACAAATCGAAAGCCTTTTATGATGCCTTGTTCGGCGCGCTTGGCGGCCAGCCCGGCATCCAGGACCCGAAGGGGCGCCTGATCTATATGCATAATGGTGGCATCTTCCTCGTCACCCCGCCGATTGACGGCGAGCCCGCCTGCCATGCCAATGGCGGCACGATCGGCTTCGCCGTCGACAGCACAGAGATGGCCGATGCCTGGCATGCCGCCGGTGTCGCCGCCGGTGGCAAGGCCATCGAGGACCCTCCGGGCTGGCGCGAGAACAATGGCATGCGCCTGTACCTCGCTTATCTGCGTGACCCGGATGGCAACAAGATCTGCACCATGATGCGTGGCTAGGTTGCGGCATGGCTCGGTTCGGTGACCCGCCTGAAGTGGACCTGTCGGCCATTGCGTCCGACGCCGTTTCATGGGTCATCGAACAGGCTGTGGCCGAGGGCCTGCACGTGTGCGAGCTGGCCCAGTGGAGCAAGGCACTGGTTGCCCACATGTCCGGCCCGCTCTCACCCGATCTGAAACAGCGGACAGAGCTGGCCTTTCCAGACCTGACCTATTACCGCCACACCGGCTCGCCGCACACGCAGGCCGATTGTGGCTATATTGATGATGGCTATTCGGTCTCCTTTCCTGACCAGCCGCGCCAGACTTGACCCCGAACAAGAAGGACAGCTCCCATGACCCTGACGCAAATTTCTTCCTGGGCCAGCTTTGGCGGCACGCTCTCGGTCTATGACCATGACGCCAAGGCGACCAGCTGCCCGATGCGCTTTGCCGTCTACACCCCGCCACAGGCAGCAGACGGGCCGGTGCCGGTGCTCTGGTACCTGTCGGGCCTGACCTGTACCTGGGCCAATGTCATGGAAAAATCCGGCGTGCAGAACTATGCCGCCGAACATGGCCTGATGATCATTGCGCCAGACACCAGCCCGCGCGGCGAGGATGTGCCCGATGATGACGCCTACGACCTTGGCCAGGGTGCCGGTTTCTACCTGACAGCGACCCAGGCACCGTGGTCCACACACTACCGGATGGACGAATATATCCTGGAAGAGCTGCCCGGGATCATCGCCGAGAATTTCCCGGCTGACATGTCGCGCCAGGGCATTTTTGGTCACTCCATGGGTGGCCATGGCGCGCTGACCCTTCACCTGAAAAACCCGGAGGTCTACACATCGTGCTCGGCCTTCGCGCCGATTGTTTCGCCGATCCGCGTGCCATGGGGGCAAAAGGCGCTTGAGACCTATCTCGGCCCGCTCTCAGTCGACTGGGAACAATATGACGCGACCGAACTGGTCAAGGAACACACCAGCCGCGCCGACATCCTGATTGACCAGGGCGATGCCGACACCTTCCTGGCTGAACAGCTCGCCCCGGACCAGTTTCTTGAAGCCTGTCGCCTGCATGGCCAGCGCGTGACCTATCGCAAGCAGCCGGGCTATGACCATTCCTACTATTTCATCGCCAGTTTTATCGGTGACCACGTGGCCCACCATGCCCGCGTCCTGAAGGCGTGAACGCGCCCGGCCAGTCTGACCCAAGGTCAATTGGCTGGACATTGGTTGCTTTTTCATCCATTTTGGCGGCTCGTCATGGTTAACATGACCAGACGAATGCGGGTCCGTGCCATGGCCGGATTCTTTGGGGAGGCGTGGGATGCGTTCGCTCGTGACGCAATTTCTACTGGTTATCGTGATCATCCTGCTGGGTGCACTCTGTGTCCGGCTCTATGTGCTGGATGACGGCCCAGCAGCCATCTCGATACCTGGCCTGACCCCAGCCAAGAGCGCGTCGACCCCGGCCACCACACCTGTGACGTCTGACGAAATGCGTACCCGGCTGATCGTGCGCGAAGTGATCCGCGAGGAACTCGCCGCCCTGCGCGCGGAACTGGCTGAAGCCCCCGGGACTGTTAGCCCCACGAATACACCTGCCAACACGACAACCCCCATGGCCTCTGCGCCCGCCAATCCGGCCCTCAAGGCCGAGATTGACCAGGACCTCTATGCCCTGATCGCCCGCGGAGAGGCCACCAGCGGTGAAATGTATGCCTTGCAGGGAAAGATTGCCCGCTTGCCCGCCAGCCAACGCAATGAAGCGCTCGCCGAGCTCAACCGGGCGATGAATGATGGCCGCCTCGATGCGCCATTTTAACCGGGCGGTTTCCACCGCCCATAAAGGGAGTGAAACATGAAACTCAGATATGTAACGGCAGCCCTGCTGGGCGCAGGCCTGTGCCTGCCCGTCGCGGTGGCTGGCACCACACAGCCCGCCCCGGTGATTATCGACCTCGACGGCCAGTTTGCCCATGGGGACATCATCACGGCCCGCGATGCCAAGAGCGATGACGTGCTGCTCGGTTGTGGCACGCGCCACTATGATTTTGGCGGCGGCGGCACGTTTGAAACCGGCTTCTGCCAGGCCCGGGTTGATGGCGGCGACACGGTCACCTGCTTCACCCAAAGCCCGTTCCTGCTCGACCGGATGAAAAATCTCAACGATACCAGCTATATTCGCTTCAGTTGGGACGATGACGGGACCGGCAACCTGACCTGCAACCATGTCGGCTTCTCAACCCAGTCCTTCTATCAGGACAAGCACACAATGGGGAACCAGACCGGCAAGGACAGATAGTCCGCCTCATCACGACCAAACCATCGAAACGGCCTGCCACGTGCAGGCCGTTTTGCCATGTCGCAAAGACTTCACGAACACCGCAATTGACATCGGCTGATATTTCCATAATTCGTGAAGTATGGAATCAAATATCGTCATCCAGGGCCTCGCCGCGCTCGCCCATGAAGGCCGCCTGGCCGTCTTTCGCGCGCTGGTGCGTGGGGGCCAGCAGGGCCTTGCCGCTGGGGAGATCGCCCGCCAGCTCGCCTTGCCAGCCAATACGCTTTCGGCCCAGCTTGCCATCCTGTCGGCGGCCGGCCTGGTCAACCGCCAGCGTGATGGCCGCTCGATCATCTATACCGCCCGCCTCGACACGCTCAATCAGCTTGTCCTGCACCTGATCGAAGATTGCTGCGAGGGACGTGATGAAGTCTGCGCACCGATCCTCGATGCCCTCCAGGCCACCCGCTGTTAAACCTCTGACCGGACCGCTCTCATGACGATTTTTGAACGCTATCTCTCTGTCTGGGTAAGCTTGTGCATCCTTGCCGGGATCCTCCTCGGCACACTCGCTCCGCAAGCCTTTGCCGCGCTGGCAGCCCTTGAATATGCCAATGTGAACTTCGCGGTTGCGGTGCTGATCTGGGCCATGGTCTGGCCGATGATGATCGGTGTAGATTTCTCGGCCATGGCGCGGGTCGGCGAGAAGCCCAAGGGCCTTATCATCACCCTCGTCGTCAACTGGCTGATCAAACCCTTCACCATGGCGGCGCTTGGCGTCCTGTTCTTCCGCCATGTCTTCGCCGGTCTGATCCCTCCGGCCGATGCCGAGGGCTATATTGCCGGGCTGATCCTGCTTGGTGCCGCGCCCTGCACAGCCATGGTGTTCGTCTGGTCACAGCTGACCCAGGGCGACCCGAATTACACGCTCGTCCAGGTCAGCGTGAATGATGCCATCATGGTCGTTGCCTTCGCGCCAATTGTTGCCTTCCTGCTCGGCGTGACAGAGATTGCCGTGCCGTGGCAGACACTACTCCTGTCAGTCTTGCTCTATGTTGTCATTCCCCTGCTCGCCGGGATTGCCACGCGCACATTGCTGACAAGGCGCGGCGGGGATGCGGCCGTGAGCACTTTCACCCAGTCCATCAAGCCGCTTTCGGTCATCGGCCTACTGGCCACGGTGGTGCTGCTGTTCGGCTTCCAGTCCGAAACCATCCTCGCCCGACCGCTGGTAATCGCGCTGATTGCCGTGCCGATCCTGATCCAGTCCTATGGCATCTTTGCGCTGGCCTATGCCGTCGCCTGGGCCTGGAAGGTGCCGCACCGCATCGCCGCGCCGTGCGCCATGATCGGCACGTCAAACTTCTTTGAACTGGCGGTTGCCGTCGCGATCAGCTTGTTCGGCCTGAACTCCGGGGCGGCGCTGGCCACCGTGGTCGGTGTCCTGGTCGAGGTGCCGGTCATGTTGTCACTTGTCGCCTTCGCCAATCGCACGCGCGGCGCGTTTCCCACCCACGACCAGGAGGCCTAGATGCGCATCCTTTTCCTTTGCGTTGCCAATTCCGCCCGCAGCCAGATGGCCGAGGGCCTGGCACGCCAGCGTTTCAAGGGCCGCGCCGAAATCGCCAGTGCCGGTTCGGCCCCGACGCACCCCAACCCTTACGCCATTGAGGCGATGGCCGCGATTGGCATCGACATCACAGGCCACACCTCAAAATCGGTCGATGGCATGAACGCGGCAGACTTTGACTATGTCATCACGCTCTGCGCTGAAGAGGTCTGCCCCTGGCTGCCCGGCACAACCAAACGCCTGCACTGGCCGATTGATGACCCGGCCAGCGATGACACCACCCTCACACCGGACGATATGCGCGCCCGCTTTGCCACGGCGCGCGATCTGATCGAGGTCAAACTCGCCGCGTTCGATCAGGACCTGGCGGGGCCTATGTAGAGTGGTTCAGTGCTCCAGTTTCAGGCCTTGCTTCGGGGCTTGATCATAGGTTGATCATACCCGCTTCATATCTTCTTCCCCCCTCCTTCGGGTGGTTTTTGGGGGATATTACCGTCTTCCGGATCACCAATCCGGTCGGATTAAATTCCCTGTCATTTGCTGTTTCAGCGCCGGACTGGCCCTAGACTTGCCATCTTCCTGACGGCACACTCCCTTGAAAAGACAGCACCAAGGACTTCATCATGACATCTGTGCGCACGGCCCTGTTCGCCCTGACCGCGCTTGGCCTGACGGCCTGCACCACGACGCCGTCGCAACCTGACCTCACAGAACTGACCCCGCAACAACGCAAGATCATCATGGCGCTTGCCTCGTTCGGCGGCACGTATGACGTGTCCGAAGCGGCCATGGCGACGGCGGTGCGCGATGATGACGGCAAGCCGGTCGGCCTCGTCGCCTACAAGGACCCGTCCGCGGCGGTGCGCGCTGGCGATACCGCGGCCTTCATTGCTGCAATCAAGGCCAATTCGCTTGATGAGCCAGTCCTGACAGCCTTTCCGGCCATGGTCATTTCCTTCGATGAAGCGGCAGCCGGCAATTTCACGTCTGCGCTCAAGACGCTCGACACGGCGGCAGAAGACGTTGAAGCCGAACCAACGGTCGGCCTGCTGCGCGCCTGGTATCTGGCGCTTGATGGCCGACCAGACGAAGCGATCCAGGCCCATCGCGCCGTCGGTGGACGCCTGCCCGGCCTGACCGGGGACCTGTCTCTGGCCGCCATGCTTGAAGCGCTGGGCCGCACGGACGAGGCGCTGGGCGTCTATGCGGCGATGACGCCGACAGAAATTGTCGCCCCGGAACATGATTTCGACCCGCAGGGGCTGATCTTCTCGCACGTGCACCTGGTGATTGCCCGCCAGGCCCTGCTGCTGCGCCAGGAAGGACGGATCGAGGAGGCCCAGGCCCTGTACCAGCGTCTGGCCGATGCCGAGCCGGAAAAGACGACCTCTTACCAGGCCGCGATTGAATCGCTGGCCACCGGACGCGGGCTGGATGAAGACGAGTTGACGCTCAAAAGCGCCTTTGTGCAGGCCATGGGTGACTATTCGCGCTCCATCGCCTTCCAGCGCATCCTGACGGCAGCCCTGCGCGGTGACCGGGCCCGCGGCTTTGATGACACACGCGGTGCCTTTGACCAGCTTAGCCTGCTGATCGACCCGGAAAACGTGGATTTGCGTCTGTCCATTCACGATGATTTCTTCGAGCAGGCCCTCTACACCCCCGCCCTCCATATTCTCGATACTGCGCCAGTGGCGAATTCGGAGCTCGAGCTGGCGAAAGCGGCGACCTTGTTGAGATTTGATGATCTCGACGGCGTTCAGACAGCGCTTGAGGCAGCACTTGAGCTGGCCGAGGCAGATGACCGACTGGGCACGACCTCAGCAGCGATGGGCCTGTATTCGCTGATCAACAATGAGGAGCACGCACTGGAACTGGCGGCACAACTGCCGGACATGGCCGAGACCCCGGCCGAGAAAGCGGCGGCGCATGGAATGAGTTCAGCCGTCTATACGCAGTTCTCGCGTTATGCAGAAGCCCTGGTCCAGTCGCGGGCCGCGCGCGAGCTGGACGACACACATGACCGACGCATGGCGCTGACATCGGCCCTGGCCGAAGCCGGTGAGATTGAAGAAGGCCTGCTGCTCCTGCGCACAGAGGCCCTGTCACGCCCGAACGATCCGTACATGCTCAACACACTGGGCTATTATCTGGTTGAGCATACCGACCGGTTGGACGAGGCCTTTCGCGTACTGGCGCGTGCATCCGCACTGGCCCCCAACGACCCCTATATCGCCGACAGTTTCGGCTGGATCCGCTACAAGATGGGTGACCTCAAAGGCGCACGCCAATATGTCGAGCTGAGCCGCAAGGAGCTGGCGCCCAACCGGCACTGGGAAATCGAGGACCATCTCGGTGACATCTACTGGCATCTCGGACGCCAGGAAGACGCGCAACAAGCCTGGGCCTTCGCGCTCAAGGAATATCCCCCAGAGGAAAAACGCGGCCTGATCGAAGACAAGCTGGCAAATGGCTTGTCTGGGCCACCGCCGGAAAAACAGCCGCTGCCGGATGTTTCCCTGCAGGATGATGGCGTTGTCTCGAGAAATGAGATCTAGTTGGTACTTGCCCTGAATCGCGGACACTGAAACAAAGAGGAATGTTTCGTCGTGTTGCGTTTTTAGGGTTCATCCTGGGGCTGTCTGCCTGTGTGTCCAATGGTGGAAGCGGCGATGGCGGCCTGCTGAGCCGGGCACAGAATGACGTGCAGTTTCGCAAGGACGTTAGCAACTACTCCCAGTTCGCAATTGCCCGCTATGCCTCGCTGACCGACGATCCGAAAGTTGCGGCCGAGAATTATAGCCGCGTGATCATGGCATCGCCTGGCAATGCGACGATTGCCGAACGCGCCGTCTTCTCATCGCTGCTGGTCGGCGATGTCGAAACAGCCATTGAACTGTCATCGCGCGTCCCCTCTGACACGCTGCAATCGACAGAGCTTGCCCGCCTATCCCTGGCGTTGAAGGCGGTTCACGACGACAATCATGGCGATGCGCTGGCATATCTTGAGGCCCCGTGGGACAGCGCATTTCATGCCGCCATCGCCCGCTCGATCGCCGCCTGGATCGCACTGGAGGACTATCCGGATCAGGCCATCGAGCTACAAGGCCTCGCTGGAGATCGAGACCCGGTATTGACCGGCGTGGCGCGCAATCTTGGTGCGCGAATGCTAGTGAATATCGGGCGCAGCGAAGACGCCATCGCGGAGCTGGACTATCTCTGGCAGCATGATGCCAGGCTGGCCATTGGCGTCGAGGCCCATGCTCGCCTGCTCGCCCTGTCAGGCCAGCCGGATAGCGCCATGACGCGGATCCGCGACTTCCGCGAACTTGTCGGGCGCAATCCAAGCCTGTCTCACCTGGCCCGTCAGATTGAAGCGGGGACCGTAACCCCTGCCGCGACACTGACCACGCAGCAAGGCATTGCCTTGTCGATCTATGCGGTCACAGCCGCCCTGGCCAATCAGAGCGAGAACGACCTGCCGAGCGTCTATTTCGCCATGGCCCTTTACCTGGATCCAGACCTGGACGCGGCCAAGACCCTGTGGGCGGATACGCTGGATCGCACACACCGCCGTGAAGAAGCCATCGTGCTGCTCAAGTCGGTTCCAGACACCTCGATCTATCACACCAATGCACAGGGCCAGCTGGCCTGGGTCTATCGCCGTCAGGGCCGCAATGACGAGGCCCTGAAACTTGCCCTCAGCACGCTCGAAGCCACCGATGACCGCAACATCCGGGTCCAGCTAGCCGACCTGCTGCAATCGCTCGGTCGCGATGGCGAAGCCGAAGAGACCTTCACCCAGATCATTGATGCCGACAAGCTGGAAGGCATTTATGACTGGCGCGTGTATTTCGCCCGCGGGGCCGCGCGCGAGCGGCTGGGCGAATGGCCCCCGGCCGAAAGTGACCTGACAACCGCCATGGGCCTGAAGCCGAACAATCCGACCATCATGAACTATCTTGGCTATGGCTGGATTGATCGCGGCCTGAAGCTGGAGGAAGGGCTGGACCTGATCGAAGGGGCCTTGCGCCTGTCGCCGCGCAGCGGCTCCATCACGGACAGTCTCGGCTGGGCGCATTACAAGATGGGCAATTATGACCGCGCCGTCTTCTATCTCGAGCGTGCCACCGAACTGTCGCCCCAGAACCCGGAAATCCTCGATCATCTTGGCGATACCTACTGGCAAGTCGGGCGCTACACGGAGGCTGGCTACCAGTGGCAGCGGGCCCTTCAGTACACAGACGATGAGACGTTTCTGGAGCAGGTCGAGAAGAAACTGCTGAGTGGCCAGGCCCTGCTCAATGCGCATGGGCCGTACGGGACAGAGCCAAAATGACCGTGCTGACAGAGTATGCACGCGCCAAGGTCAATCTCAGTTTGCATGTCGGCGCGCCCAAACCGAATGGCCGCCATGACCTCAAGTCGCTGGTCAGCTTTTCAGATGAGACGGTGAGCGATGTGTTGCAGGCCCGACCCGCAGCCAATTTCTCGCTCGCCGTGGACGGCCCATTTGCCGCCGCGTCTGGCCCGGCGCGGACGAACCTCGTTCTGCGGGCCGCCCGCGCGATGAATGCAGCCATGGGCAGAGATGCGCCAAAGCTCGCATTCCGGCTCGATAAACGCTTGCCCTGTGCCGCCGGGATTGGCGGTGGCTCGGCAGATGCGGCCGCTGCCCTGCGCCTGGTCGCGCGGGCGCATGGTGGTGAAACGGCGCTCGCCATTGCTCGCAAGGTCGCACCGGATATTGGCGGTGATGTTCTCGCTTGCCTGGTTGGTCTGCCCGGCATGATGAGCGGCGAGGGTGAACTATACGAGCCGATGCTGACCATCCCGCACCTGCCCGCCATTCTGGTCAACCCGCTCGTGCCCTGCCCGACCGGGCCTGTATTTTCCGCTTATGACCAGGGCGATATCCCGGAGCTGACACACACACCACCAAGCGGCGGGCGAGCCCGTGAAATTGATTTCACCACTTATCTCGACACGCAAACACGAAATGACCTGCAGCCAGTCGCCCGGCATATGGTGCCCCAACTCAGCCAGTTGCTGGACCGACTGTCACGCCTGGAAACAGCAAGGCTCGTGCGCATGAGCGGGTCTGGCGCAACCTGCTTCGCTTTGTTCGAGAGCATGCAGGCCGCTGAGACTGCGCGCGACCAGCTGCGCGCCGAACACCCGGAATGGTGGACAATTGCGACACTCCTGGGAGGGCAGACATGACAATATTCCTGGCTGTAGCCGCCTTCCTGACGGCGCTTGTCCTGACCATCTGGTGCGGGCAACTGGTCGGCAAGACCGGCATCGTCGATGCGCCGGACGGGGTACGAAAGAAACAGGCCCGCCCCGTCGCCCGGCTTGGCGGTGTCGCCATGGCCGTGCCGATTGCGGCCTACCTTGCGGTTGCGGTACTGGCCGATATTCACCCCTTGCCGCACACCGCACTTGAATTCGGGCTATTGCTGCTGGTCGGGTGCTGTTTCCTGATTGGCCTGTGGGATGATGTGTTCACCGCGCCGACGCGGGCAAAACTGGTCCTGCTACTGGCCAGTGGTCTGGGCGCGGCTGTGATCGGGCTGATGCCGGCCAGCTTTGGCACACCTTTTGGCGAGACCAGTTCTACCCCGTTCCTCATTATCGGCAGCGTGTTGTGGTTCCTGGTCTTCATCAATGCAGTGAACTTCATGGACGGTTCGGACGGTCTGGCCGTGGGCTGCCTCGCCATCATGTTTGCCGGACTGATGCTGCTCAGCGCCCCAACGCAAAACGCCCTGCCAGGCCCGGCCTGGTTTACCCTGTTCGGGGCTCTTGGCGGCTTTCTCGTGCTCAACCTGCGCGGCCAGCTCTATGCGGGGGATGCCGGGGCGCTCGGCCTGGGGGCTTTGTTTGCGGCGCTTGGCATTGTGCTCGGCATAGAGGTCTGGACGATTACGACCCTCGCCCTGCCCTTCCTCGTTGATGTCCTGCTGACCCTGGTCTGGCGAGCCCGGCACAATCGCCCTTGGTTGCAGCCACATCGCGACCATGCCTACCAGCGACTGATCGATACGGGCTGGACCCATATTGACGTCGCGCTGACCTATTGGGGACTGACCATGGTTTGCGTCTGGATGGGCATTCTTGCAGCCAAGGCGGGCGGAGCTGTGCCCTTCATCGTGTTCTGGGCACTGGCGATGGCTGGCAGCGCACTCTGGATATCAGAGCGGCGTACGCACCGCGCGTAAGTCCTGCACGAGGCGGCGCATCTGGGCGAGTGTCAGCACTGTGTCAGTTCGCCAGGGCAAGTATTGATAAGCCAGATAGAACAGGCTCGCCGCCATCAGCCCTCCGAAAATGATGGCCAGCGCTTCACCGCGAACAACATTGCCGGTCAGCCCGGCCCAGACAAAGACGAGACCGAGAACACCGCCCATCAGGCCAATCAGGAAAAGTGACCATTTGAGCGCCCGCCCGCCGCCCTGGCGCACCGGCAGGTCCGGCTGGACCTCGGCGAGCTGCGCACAAATAGCCTCGACCAGGGCCAGGAATTCAGAACGGTCTTCACCAACGCCGCTATCATTGCACTCGATCTTGGTCACGGCTTCCTCACCCTCGAGGTGCAGCCAACTTGTGCGGGTGCCACGATAAGCCATGTCACCCCAGATGGCCCCTTGCACGTGCGCAAGATCAATCGCAGACGCCCCGCCGCGGCGCATCAGATGGCCATCCTGGATAGCCCAGACCTGTTCGCGGCGGGCCATGGCTGGTTTGAACGTGTATTCGCGCATCTGCTTATTGTCCTTGCTGGCCTGATTGTATCAAGCCCAGCCTTGGCCATCGATCAACTTATATTGTGGCGATTGCCTCGGCACGGGCAAAATGCCACCCTTCTGCGTAAGACGAGGAGGCTGACATGTGCGACGAACATACCGAACAGGACAATCTGCGTTTTGAACAGGCGGGCGGCGCGGTCAACCGGCGTCAGTTTGGCGGGCTAGGCACGGCTGCCATATTCGCCGCCGCCTTTCCGTTAGCGGCCTGTGAAGACGACGCGCTCATTGAAAACGATGTCGAGATCGCGATGCCAGACGGCACATCGGACAGTTATTTCGTCCACCCGGCAGAGGGCCGTCATCCTGGGGTGTTGATCTGGCCAGACATTCGCGGCCTGCGCCCGGCCTTCAAAGCCATGGGCAAGCGCCTCGCCCTGGCCGGATATTCCGTCCTGGTGGCGAACCCGTTCTACCGCGATGCCCCTGCCCCCGTCGTCGGGCCGGATGCGGACTTTTCTGACCCGGACACGCGCACCCTGCTGGTCGGCATGGCCCGCAAGCTGACCCAGGACGCGGCCATGTTGGACGCCCGCGCCTATATCGGTTTCCTCGACCAGCAAGACAGCGTCGATACGGCGCGTAAGGTCGGCACAGCTGGCTATTGCATGGGCGGGCCGTTGATCATGCGTACGGCCGCAGCCGTGCCAGGGCGTGTCGGCGCGGCGGCCTCCTTCCATGGCGGCGGGCTTGTCACCGAAGACGAGACCAGCCCGCACCTGCTGATCCCATCCTCCCCAGCGCAGGTCCTGCACGCGATTGCCGAAAATGATGACGAGAAAGACCCGAATGCCAAGACGGTGCTCGCGGCAGCTTACGAAGCCGCAGGCATTCCCGCCGAAATCGAGGTCTATGCAGGCACGCTGCACGGTTGGTGCCCGCCGGATTCACGGGTCTATAACGAAGCCCAGGCCGAGCGGGCCTGGTCGCGAATGCTCGCCCTATTTGAAAGGGCGCTGGCTTAAGACCAGCGCCCGATCAGGTCTTACATGTTCGGATAGGCCGGACCGCCACCACCTTCGGGCGTTACCCAGTTGATGTTCTGGTTCGGGTCCTTGATATCGCAGGTCTTGCAGTGGATGCAGTTCTGCGAATTGATCTGATAGCGTGGCTCCTGGCCATCTTCCTCGACCCATTCATACACACCAGCCGGGCAATAACGCACCGATGGCCCGCCAAACACGTCATGCTCGGATGATTTCTGAAGCGCCAGATCGGCCACCTGGAGGTGGATCGGCTGGTCTTCAGCATGGTTGGTGTTCGTGAACGAGACATTGGTCAACTTATCAAAGCTCAGCACGCCATCGGGCTTGGGATAGTCAATTTTCTTGAATTTCGAGGTCGGCTGCAAATAGGCATAATCGCCCTTCTTGTGCTTCATCTGAGGGATGCAACCGAAGCCGAGCAGGTAGCGCAGCCACATGTCCGGCATGCCGAGTACGGCGCCCAGCATGGTGCCGAACTTGGACATTAGCGGCTTGACGTTGCGCACGCGGGCCAGATCCGTTTTCACCCAGCTCGACTTGTAGGCTTCTTCATAGCTTTCCAGCACGTCGCCAGACCGCCCGGCACGGATGGCCTCGACCGCCTGTTCAGCCGCCAGCATGCCAGTCTTCATCGCATTGTGCGTGCCCTTGATCCGCGGCAGGTTCACAAAGCCGGCTGAACACCCGACCAGCGCCCCACCCGGGAAGGCGAGTTTCGGCACAGACTGCGTCCCGCCGGACGTGATCGCACGTGCGCCATAGGCTTCGCGCTTGCCGCCGACCAGGAATTTCGAGATCTCGGCGTGATGCTTGTAACGCTGAAACTCCTCATACGGTGCCAGATACGGGTTCTTGTAATTCAGGTGGACCACATAGCCGACGGAGACGTAATTTTCGCCACCTTCGGAGAAGTGGTAGAGGAAACCGCCGCCATTGCCGTCCTTGTCCTTTACCGGCCAGCCGAACGTGTGCTGGACGTATCCGGCATTGAATTCCGGGTGATCGGCAGGCACCTTCCAGACTTCCTTCAGGCCGATGCCGTATTTCTGTGGGTCACAATCCTTTTCCAGGTCATACTTGGCCTTGACCATCTTGGTCAGCGAGCCGCGCGCGCCCTCGGCGAAGAACACATACTTGCCGAGTAATTCCATGCCCGGCTCAAAATCCGGCTTGTGGCTGCCATCAGCGCCAATGCCCATGACACCGGCGACCACGCCCTTGACCTCGCCATTTTCGCCATAAACGACATCAGACGCGGCAAAACCCGGAAAGACCTGCACGCCGAGTTCTTCTGCGCGCTCACCCAACCAGCGGCAGACATTGGCCAGCGAACCAATGAAACAGCCATGATTGTGCATGAAAGGGGGGAAGGCAAAGGTCGGCATGCCCATCGCACCATGTGGCCCGAGCAGCTTGTATTTGTCAGCCTTTACCTCGGTACGGATCGGGCGGTCATCGCGCGTGCGCCAATCCGGGATCAGCTCATCCAGCGCCTTCGGGTCGAGCACGAGGCCCGACAGGATATGCGCGCCGATCTCGCCACCCTTTTCCAGCACGACCACTTCCAGCTCTTCGCCAGCTTCATTGGCCAGTTGCTTGGCCCGGATCGCTGCGGATAGGCCGGCTGGGCCTCCACCAACAATCACGAGGTCGAATTCCATCGATTCACGTTCTGGAGCGTCAGACATCAATAATCTCCCAAAGGTGGCGGCAAACCCGCGCCTGCCCTATAGTCTATAAACCCGTTTCTGATTCCGGTTTAACGAAAGTTTTCAAGGTCTCAATGCCTCAAAGTGCCTCTGCCGCAGCGATAACCAGCCTCACCGAATGGTGGGAAGAAATGGGCGCGAGTGTCGATGAGGCAGAAATTCGTGCGATTCTGGCCTCTGCCCAGCAGGACTTACCGGAGAATTCGCCAACCAAGCAAGATCAACCGCAAGCCGCCCCGCCAGCCAGAACCAGCCGCCGTCGCAAAAAAACAAATTCGCTTGAAGACTGGGTTTCAGAAGCCACACAACGCGCGGCTGCGGCGAACACGCTGGCCGACCTCAAGCAGGCCATTGAGCAATTCGACGGCAGCCCGCTCAAGACACTGTGCGAGAAAACCGTGGTCTATGACGGTACGCTGGACGCGCAAATCATGGTCATCGGGGAAGGACCGGGGCCACAGGAGGACCGTCAGGGCCTGCCTTTCGTTGGCCCGGCGGGGCAATTGCTCGACAAGATGCTGGCCGCGATCGGGCTGGACCGGAAGACCAATACGTTCATCACCAATGTCAATTACTGGCGCCCGCCGGGCAATCGCAATCCTGAAGCCGACGAGCTGGCGGTCTGTCGCCCATTCGTCGAGCGCATGATCGACCTGTCCCAACCGCGCCTGATCATTGCCGCGGGCGGGGTTCCAGCCAAGTTCCTGCTCGAAACCTCGACCGGCATCATGCGCCTGCGCGGGCGCGAACGCCCGTTCGAAACCCCGGCTGGCACAGCTGCCCCGCTCGTCCCCATTCTGCACCCGGCCTACCTGTTGCGCCGACCGCAGGACAAGAGCCGGGCCTGGCGCGACTTGCTCATGGTCCAGGCCCGCCTTGAAGAACTGGGGGTCAAGATTTGATCGAACGGCAGGAGAGCGAACTAGATAAAGCCGGCAATACTTGGTTGGCTTTTTGGCTGTTCGGCGGAGGGGCGGGCCTCACCACCTTCCTGACACTGAAGTTTGCAGCATCGCAGCCCGACTGGCTCGCGGCATTGGTGAGCCTGGGCGTTGGCCTGATTTTCGGGTACACATTTGCGACATGGTCTTGGGGACGCAAGATAGCCGAAGCCATTTTTGATCTGATCGCAACGGTCAATTGGATTGGCTAGCCCAGATGCCCCCCAAACTCTCTATCATCATTCCGAGCCTCAATGCGGCAGACGACCTGCCGCTTTGCCTCGCCAGCCTGATGCCAGGGGTTGAGACCGGCCTGATCCGGGAGGTCATCCTTGCGGATGGCGGTTCCAGCGATGCCACGATCGAGATCGCCAGGGATGCTGGGGCAAAGGTCATTCCAGCAAGCGCCCCAGGGCGTGCCAAGCAATTGATCCAGGGCGCTGCAGCTGCACGCTGTGACTGGCTGCTTTTCCTGCATGCCGACACCGCTCTGTCGCAAGACTGGGCCGGGGCGGTCGGCGCCCATATCCACACTCATCCGGGCAAGGCGG
>CBDUKI010000028.1:0-15232 GCA_965367765.1 uncultured Henriciella sp. | reverse complement strand
CAGCGCGATTCAAAGAGCCGCGTCGACGCCATCGAAACCCGCACGGAATCGCTTGAAAATACGGTCAAGCAGGAGCTGACCGAGCGCCGCGATGCCCTGGTCACCGAAATGAAGCAGCTCGAAACTTTGATCGAGCGCCTGTCGCGCAGTTTCGAGAGCAAGCTGACCACCGCCGGCTCGATCGGCGAAGTTGCCCCGCAGGAGGATACGATCCTGCGCGAAGTGAAGGCCGCCCTGGAGGATGGCCGCGTTGATCTGCACCTGCAGCCGATTGTGTCGCTGCCCCAGCGCCGGGTCTCGTTCTACGAAGGCTTCACGCGACTGCGCCGCCCGGATGGCTCGCTCATTCCGCCTGCTGAATTCCTCGATGCAGCGCGCCGCGCCAATCTGATGGGCATTGTCGACAACATGATGCTGTATCGCTCGGTTGAAGTGGTGCGCCGCCTGGCCGCCCGCGACCGTCGTGTGGGTGTCTTCTGCAATGTCTCGTCCAATTCGTTGGAAGATCCGCATTTCTTCCCCTTCTTCCTGTCTCACATGGAAAAGAATCGCGATCTGGCCGGCGCCCTGATTTTCGAGATTCGGGCTGACAAGTTCGCTCGCCGGTCACCGGCGATGAAGGCGGCAATGGAACGCCTCACCAATCTCGGTTTCCGCTTCTCGATCGACCATGCGACCAGCCTCGCCTTTGACCTGCCGGGGCTGCAAGATGCCGGTGTCCGGTTCGTCAAGTTCAATGGCGGCGACCTGGTCGACCAGTTGCGCAACCCGCGCGGCGCACGGCCTGGCTCGTCCATCAATCGTGAGATTGCGGGGGAAGAGGTCTCTGCCGTCTGCTCGCGCTATGGCGTGACACTGATTGCCGAGAAGATCGAGGAAGAAGTCAGCGTCGTGGAAATCCTTGAATACGCGATCCCCTATGGTCAGGGTCACATCTTTGGTGCGCCGCGCCCGATCAAGACGTCGCTGATGGAAGAAACCGCACCGCCGGCTGACCTGATCCGCCGCCTGACGGCGCGCGCCTAACGCTCTGGCTGACATAAACTTTTACATTGTTTGGATTGACCGTTTTCGGGCTTCCACCTACCTGCGCGACCATGACCAAGCCTGAATTCCCCGGCGGCCTGTCCGCCATTGCCGACCGCTATGACGCCATTCTCTGCGATGTCTGGGGGGTGATCCATAATGGCCGGCGCGCTTTCGATATGGCCTGCGAGGCGCTGGTGCGCTTTCGCGAAGCGGGCGGCGCAGTGGTACTGATCACCAACGCACCAGTGCCCAAACAGCAGGTGGTGCAATATTTTGATCCGCTGGGTGTGCCGCCCGAAGCGTTTGACGATTGCGTTTCATCCGGGGATGCGACCCGTGAAGTGCTGCGCCATCGGGTTGGTGAAGTGTTCTGGCGTCTCGGCGCGGATGAGGGGTTTGAGCATGATCGCTTCCTTTATGAGGGGCTGGATCTGCAATTTGGCGATGCCGACACATCCGACACGTTGCTCTGTATTGGCCTTGAGGATCAGGTTCACGATCACCCGGAAGATTATCGCGACCGCCTCGCCCAGGCGATTGACCGCGGCATGGAGATGATCTGTGCCAACCCGGACATCAAGGTGCGGGTCGGTGACCGTTTGTACTGGTGCGCCGGGGCGCTGGCGAAGATCTATGAAGATGAAGGCGGGCGGGTGATCTATCCTGGCAAACCGCACCCGGCGATCTATGAGCTGGCCCTGTCGCGCCTCGCCGATATGGGTGTGCAGCCGGGGCCAGGGCGGGTGCTGTGTATCGGTGACAGCCCAGCGACTGACATGGCCGGGGCGGCGGCTCAGGGCTTTGACGGGCTGTACGTCGGCACAGGCCTGCGTGAGCACGGGAGCAACTTTGCCCAGGAAGTGACCGATATGCTGGCAGAGTATGGGGTTGGCGCGCGTTGGGCCATGCCGGGATTGGCATGGTGACGAATCCTGAAACACACTGTAACAGAGCGTGATATAGTTTTACGGAGACCCGCCCATGAAATACAAGGACGGCTATAAGTTCGAGGATTTGTCGATTGGCATGAGCCATGAGACGATCCACACGATCACCGAAAAGGACATTGAGCTGTTTGCCGAAGTGTCGGGGGATTTCAATCCGCTTCACATGGATGATGACTTCGCCAAGCAGACACCGTTCGGCCAGCGGATTGCCCATGGTGCGCTGACGGCGAGCTATATTTCCGGCATTCTGGGGAACAACCTGCCGGGGCCCGGCTCGATCTTTGTTGGCCTGTCCATGCGGTTTCGCCGTCCGGTCTTCATCGGATCCAAAGTCACGGTACGTGCCGAAGTGACCGAGCTGCAGCCGCGTGGCAACCGCGTCACCCTGAAAGTGACCTGCAATGTCGATGGCAAGGCCGCGATTTCGGGTGAAGCCAATGTCATGGTGCCCAGCCGGGAAAGCTGATCTGACATGCCAGTCACTGCCAATTACCGCGACGTGCCGGATAATCTGAGAGGGTTCTCCGTAGCGCTGGGTAATTTTGATGGCGTCCATGCCGGACACCGTGCGGTGATTGATGGCGCGCGGGCATTTGATGCCCCGCTTGGCGTGGCGACTTTCGAGCCGCCGCCACGGGCCTTCTTCCGCCCGGATGACCCGCCGTTTCGCATCTATCGCCCGGCCCGGCGCAATGCCCGGCTGGCGGAGCTTGGCGCGCGCGCCATTTATGAACTGCCCTTCAATGCCGAAATGGCGGCAATGACGGACGAAGCGTTTGTCCGCAAGGTGCTGTGCGAAGGGCTTGGTGTGGCGCATGTCTGCGTCGGGTTCGATTTCCGCTTTGGGCGCGGACGCATGGGCGACACGAGCCGGCTTGCTTCAATGGGCCGGGCCATGGGGTTTGGCGTCACCGTGATCGACAAGATCGAGGCGCTGGGTGCCAAGGCGTCTTCAACAGCCATTCGCGAGGCCCTGATCGCCGGCGAGCCTGGCAAGGCGGCTGAAATCCTCGGCCATGACTGGGTTATTGATGGTGTTGTCGAACATGGCGAGAAGCGTGGGCGCACGATCGGCTTTCCGACGGCCAACCTGCATCTTGGTGACCTGCTTCACCCTCGCCACGGCGTCTATGCGGTGCGGGCGCGGATCGAAGGCGAAAGCGACTGGCGCGATGGTGTCGCCAATTTTGGACGTACCCCGACCACCGGACTGCGCGACCCGCTGCTGGAGACCTTCATCTTCGATTTCGATGGCGACATCTATGGCCGCCACCTTGAAGTCGCCCTGGTCAGATACTTGCGGCCTGAACTGAAATTCGCCGCGGTCGAGGACATGGTCGAACAAATGCACCGCGACAAGGACGACGCGCGCGCCGCATTGGCGGGATGACAGAGGCGGCAAGCCCTGCTAAGCGGCGAGTATGAGCTTTCACACAAGCATAATTCGGATTCGAATTAGCGGCCCGGCCCTGCACTGAACCAACAGTCAGCGGCCGGGGTACGCAATTTTTAGCCCTTTCTTCATTAGCTAAACCGAAGACGACCTGATGGCCGATACAGACACAAAAACCGGTAGCGACTACAAAGACACGCTGTTCCTGCCGACGACCGAATTCCCGATGCGCGGTGGCCTGCCCAAGGCAGAGCCGAAATGGATTGAACGCTGGGACGAGATGCAGCTCTATAAGCGCATGCGCGAGGATGCCGCCGCGCGCGGGGCGAAACCCTATATCCTGCATGACGGGCCGCCTTATGCGAACGGGCCGATCCACCTCGGCACGGCGCTGAACAAGATCATCAAGGACATTATTGTCCGCAATCACCAGATGCGCGGCTTCGATGCCTCCTACCTGCCCGGCTGGGACTGTCACGGCCTGCCGATCGAGTGGAAGGTGGAAGAGGAGTTCCGCGCCAGGGGCCGCACCAAGGATGATGTGTCCGGCGCCGAGTTCCGCAAGCGCTGCCGCGAATATGCCGCGGAACAGATCGAGGTGCAGAAGGCCGGCTTCCGGCGCTGCGGCATCGAGGGCGAATGGGACAATCCATACCTGACGATGAATTTCGAATCCGAGGCGGTGACCGTGCGCGAATTCCTCAACGTCGCCATGGGCGGGCGCCTGACGCGCGGGGCCAAGCCGGTGATGTGGAGCCCAGTCGAACGCACAGCCCTCGCCGAAGCTGAAGTTGAATACAAGGACCGCAAGGTCCCGGTCATCTGGGTGAAGTTTCCGGTTTGTGGGGCGGCCAATCAGAAAGGATTTGAGGATCCCTACGAATTTCTCGAGTTGAATGCGTCCGTCATCATCTGGACCACCACACCGTGGACGATCCCCGCGAACCAGGCGGTCAGCTACAGCCCGACCATCAGTTACGGTCTGTACCTGGTCAAAGAGGTGATGAGCGAGGAAGAGCTGGGCTTTGCACCTTATGCCAAGCCGGGCGAAAAACTGATCATGGCCGACGCGCTGGCCCAATCCGTCATGGATGGGGCGAAGGTGAAAGCATTCGAGCGCCTTGGTGACGTGAACCCAGCGGACCTGGGCGAGCTTCGCCACCCGCTGCACGGTCTTGACCCGTTCTTCCAGCACCCGATCCCGATGTTCGCGGGCGATCATGTCACCGATGATGCCGGGACGGGCTTTGTTCACACGGCTCCCGCACATGGTGAGGATGACTTCAATGTCTGGGTCGATAGTGGCCGCACCACGCAGGACATTCGCCAGATCGTTGATGCCGATGGCTGCTATACCGATGACGTGCCCGAGCCTCTGCGCGGCCTCGACATCATCCGCACCTCCGGCAAGAAGCGCGGCGAGCCAGGCAAGGCGAATAATGAGGTGATGCGCCTGCTGGCCGAAAGCGGCAACTTGCTGGCGCGCGGCCTGACCACGATCCGTGACGCCCATTCCTGGCGCTCCAAGGCCCCGGTCATCCGCCGGGCGACGCCGCAATGGTTCATCTCTATGGACGTACCCGGCAAGAATGAGCGCACCCTGCGCGACATGGCGATGGAAGGGATCGAAGCAACGAGTTTCGTGCCGCCAACCGGGCGCAACCGCCTGACCGCCATGGTCAGCGAACGCCCGGACTGGCTGATCTCACGCCAGCGCAACTGGGGCGTGCCAATCACACTTCTGGTCAATGACAAGGGTGCGCCGCACACGGCCGCGCTCAGCGAGGCTGAGGCCGATGCGGTAAACCAGAAAATCCTCGCCAAGATCCGCGCCGAAGGCGTCGAAGGCTGGTTCTCGGCGGACGTCTCGGACTTCATCGAAGATGCCAGCGGCTGGGACAAGGTGGAAGATGTGCTTGATGTCTGGTTCGACAGCGGCACGACCCATGCCTTTGCCCTGCGCGACCGTGGCATCATCGACGAGGCCACCGGCCAGGCTGACGTGTATATGGAAGGCAGTGACCAGCATCGCGGCTGGTTCCAGTCTTCGCTGCTGGAGTGCTGTGCGACGCGCGGCATGCCGCCATACAAGCAATTGGTGACGCACGGCTTCATCGTTGATGAGACCGGCAAGAAAATGGGCAAGTCAGAGGGCAATGCGGTTGACCCGGACAAGGTCGCCCAGCAATTCGGTATCGAGATCCTGCGCCTGTGGACGGCCAGCTCCGATTTCACCGAAGACCTGCGCATGTCTGACGAAATCCTCAAGACCAATGCCGAAAGCTACCGCCGCCTGCGCAACACGCTGCGTTACCTGCTCGGTGCGCTCGACGGTTTCGGCCCGGATGAGGCGGTGTCGGATGTCGCGCAGATGCCGAGCCTGGAACGCTGGGTGCTGCACCGCCTGT
Source organism: uncultured Henriciella sp. (assembly GCA_965367765.1). Taxonomy (GTDB): domain Bacteria; phylum Pseudomonadota; class Alphaproteobacteria; order Caulobacterales; family Hyphomonadaceae; genus Henriciella. Next base: position 9,455 of record CBDUKI010000028.1, on the reverse strand, counting down.
CGGAACTCGATCAGGCGATCCGCGCGGCCTATACCGGCCATGACTTCAAGCGCGTCATGGCGCTGTTGTTGAATTTCTGCTCGGTCGATCTGTCGGCGGTCTATTTCGATATTCGCAAGGATAGCCTGTATTGTGATGCGCCGGGTGACCTGCGCCGACGCGCCGCCCGCACCGTGATGGATGCCATCCTGCGCCACCTGGTGACCTGGCTGGCCCCGATCATGCCGTTCACCACCGAAGAAGCGTTCCAGCTCAGCCGCTTTGCCAGTGAGGCCGACAGTGTGCACCTGATGCAGTTTGCCGAAACGCCCGCCAGTTGGCGTGATGATGAAGTGGCTGCGCGCTGGAACAAGATTTTCCGCGTGCGCCGCGTCGTCACTGGCGCGATTGAAATTGAGCGGCGTGAAAAGCGCATCCGCTCGTCGCTGGAGGCCGCCCCGACCGTGTGGATCGAGGACGCTGATCTGCTTGCCGCTTTCGAGGGCGAAGCGCCGGAAGACATTTTCATCACCTCACAGGCCGAGCTGAAACTCGGCCAGGGACCGGACGATGCGTTCCGCCTGGACGATGAGAAGGCGGTGGCGGTGAAGCCTGGCCAGGCCAGCGGCGTCAAGTGCGCGCGCAGCTGGAAATATTTCGACCCGGCCACGGCAGACCCGGATTTCCCGGACATCACACCGCGCGATGCGGCGGCCGTTCGCGCCATTCGGGGGCAGGGCGCATGAGCCAGCGCTTCCGTATCGGCCTGTTCATCCTGATCCCGCTGGTCGTAATTCTCGACCAGTGGAGCAAGTGGCTGGTGCTCAAGACACCCGTCTTCAATGCGCTGGGCTGTCTTGATCGGACGCAGGCCTGCGGCAAGATCGAGCTGTCTTCGGTGTTCGACCTGTCCATGGTGTGGAACCGCGGCGTCAGCTTCGGCATTGCCCAGTCTGAAGGGCTTATGCGCTGGGTCATGGTCGGGGTCACGGCCCTGATTGCGATTGGGTTCGCGGTCTGGCTGTTGCGTACGGCGCGCGCCTTGTCAGCATTGGCCCTGGCGCTGGTAATCGGCGGGGCCATCGGCAATGTGATTGACCGGGTTCGCTTTGGCGCCGTGGTCGACTTTCTCGACTTTTCCGGCATCTATTTCATCTGGGTCTTCAACGTCGCTGATGCGGCAATTTGTGTAGGAGCGGTCTTGCTCTTTGTGGACCAGTTCCTAATGTCGCGAGATGAACATTCGGCTGGGACCGGATCGAAGAGCTAACTGGCGAGGACGCCCATGAAAACGACTTTGAAAATCCTGACCGTCGGCGCATTGGCCGTTTCAGTCTCGGCCTGCATTGGGGGCAATCGCGGTGCCAGCGGCCCGGATGAGTTTCGCGTGGTCAAGAAGGCGCCATTGATCGTGCCGCCTGATTACAGCTTGCGTCCGCCAACCCCTGGCCAGGCCCAGCCTTTCGAGGTTGATGAGGCTCGCGCCGGTGTGGCGACTGCATTTGGCACCAATGTCGGCGTCGATGCCAGCGCCGCAGAGCGGGCCTTGGTCAATGCTGCTGGTGCCAATGCCGTCAGCCCGGTCATCCGCGAGCAGGTGGATTTTGAGGAAGCCCGGATTATCCGCAAGTCGACCTCGATTTCTGACCGCGTGATGTTCTGGCAGAAGGGCGGCGAGGAAGACGAGGGCGGCGATAGCGCCACCGGCGATGCGCCTGTGACCATCGAGCGTGGCTCTGGTGAGCGGTTGAAACTGCCGGGCACATAATCGCAATCCCAAATCAGCAATGACCAGGCAACCGGAGGTGAAGATGCGATACAGAGTTTCCGGCGGATTGGCCGCCATGGCTGTGACCATTGGCGGGGGCCTGGGCTTTTCAGCGCTCGCAGAGGATGCCGGGGCAAGTTGGGCCCCGCAGACCTTCACCCTGTCGAATGGCATGGATGTGGTCGTGCTGCCCGATCATCGCGCCCCGGTTGTGACGCACATGGTCTGGTACAAGGTCGGTGCGGTGGACGAGGCCGAAGGCAAGTCCGGTATCGCGCACCTGTTTGAACATGTGATGTTCAAGGAAACCGACGATATTGCCGATGGCGAATTCGATTCCATCGTCTCGCGCCGCGGTGGCCAGCTGAACGCTTTCACCAGCTGGGACTATACCGCCTATTACGAACGCGTCGCCAAGCAGCACTTGCCGAAGATGATGGAGCTTGAGGCCGAGCGTATGACCGACCTCATCATCGACGAGTCGCCAGATGGGGCCTTCATCACCGAACGCGACGTGGTCAAGGAAGAGCGCCGCCAACGTGTTGATAACAATCCCGGCGTGATCCTGCGTGAGCAGGTGCTCGCCGCGTTCTGGAAGGGCCACCCTTACGAGATCACGGTGATTGGCCGTATGGAGGAAGTCGCCGCCCTGACCCCGCAAGACGGCCTGGACTTCTATCGCAAGTATTATTCGCCCGAGAATGCGATACTCGTGGTTGCCGGTGATGTCACCGAAGCCGATGTGCGCCCACTGGCCGAGCAGTATTATGGCCGGATCGAACCGTCTGGCCTGGTCGACGGGACACGCAAATGGCGAGACGTCCCGGCCCTCACCGAGACAATGGAAATCGTCCATGCCGACCCGAAGGTGCGCCAGCCCGTCTGGTACCGCTATTATGACGGCACATCCCTGCTCAAGGACCGCGAATTTGCGCTGGCCCTGCAAGTTGGCCTGGATGTGCTGGGCGGCGGCAATACCAGCCTGCTTTACCAGGCTCTGGTGGAGGATCAGAAACTGGCCGTCAATGCAGGGGCAGGGGCCTGGACCGGCCTGCATGATGAAGGCCCGGCTATCCTGTATGCCACGCCGTCACCGGGCGTCGAGATGCAGGTGCTCGAAGACGCCCTGATGGCCGAGGTCGCGAAAATCCTTGAGGCCGGGTTCGATGAGGCGGACGTCTCACGCGTGCGCAATTCCTTGGCCGCAAGCGCGATTTATGAGCGCGACAGCCAGGTCTCCATGGCCAATAATTTCGGTAGCTGGCTGGCCATTGGTGGCAATGTTGATGACCTGCTGACCTATCCTGACGATGTCCGCGCCGTGACCACACAGCAGGCGCTGGACGCCGTGCGCCGGGTCTTTGCCGTTGACAATCACTATATCGAGGCACATTTGCTGCCAGAAGATGGGGCCTGATATGATGCTGAGACCGATCCGTTTCGCCGCTGCCCTTTCGCTGCTGGCCATCACGGCCTGTAATCAGGCCACGGTGCGCCCGGACCCTTACAGCGAAATGGCCATCACGACGCATGATGGTGAGTTCGCCACGATCCAGCAATTTGTCACGCCAAAGGGGATTTCCGTCTGGCTGGTCGAGGAGCCATCCATTCCCATCCTGTCACTGCGCATGGCCTGGGAACAGGGCAGCGCCACGGACCCGGACGGGCTGGAAGGCCTGACCAATGCGATGACCTATCACATGAATGAAGGTGCCGGTGAGCTGGATGCCCAGGCCTTCTTCAAGCGGATGGAAGAGCTGAACATGAGCTTCAGCTGCTCAGCCGGCTCTGACAATACCTATTGCAACGCTTCAATGCTGACCGACAATGCCGAGGCGTCGTTCGACATGATTGCCATGGCCTATGGCGCACCGCGCTTCGATGAAGGCCCATTCGAGCGCTTCCTGCGCGAACAGGCGGTCTCGCTGGAAACGCGCGAAACCAATGCCGGATACCTTGCCGGACGCGCCATGGATCAGGCGCTCTATCCCGATCACCCCTATGCCCGCGAAGTCTCCGCTGAGAGCCTGGCGGCACTGAGCCGCGACGGCATGCGCGCGCGCAAGGATGCGATCATGGTGCGCGAAGGCATGCTGGTCACGGCTGTTGGTGCCATCACCCCGGCTGAGCTTGCGAGCCTTGTTGACCGTGCGATTGAAGGCCTGCCAGAACATGCCGAACCGGTCGCAATTGCGGATGTCATACTCAGCGAGCCGGTGGCAGAACCGATCATTGTCGATCTGCCACAACCGCAAAGCCTGGTACAGTTTACCGGCCCCGCCATGACCCGCGAAAACCCGGATTTCTATACCGCCGTGGTGGTCAATTACACATTTGGCGGTGGCGGCTTTGATAGCCGATTGATGAAAGACCTGCGTGTGGCCAAGGGCCTGACCTATGGCATTTATACCGGGGTCAATGCGCATAAGCATATCCAGACCTGGAGTGGCAGCGGCCAGACCAAGAATGAAAGCGCTGGTGAGTTCATCGACAGCATCCGCGCGCAGATGCAACTGGTTGCAGAGGACGGCATCACCGAGGAAGAACTGGAAGACGCCAAGGCCTACCTGACCGGCTCGTATCCGCTCGGCTTTGATTCAAACTCGAAGATTGCCGGCAATATGATGGGTGTGCGCCTCGACGGATTGCCGGTGGATTTCTTCGACAAGCGCAATGCCATGGTCGAGGCGGTGACGCTGGAAGATGCCAACCGGGTCGCGGCCAGCTATCTCGATCCGGCCAGGTTCACTTTCGTCGTGGTCGGTCAGCCTGAGGGGCTGGACGAGTAGGCGCTCCAATCAGCGCGCAGCAGGCGCCAGGTCCCGGACATAATAGGCCACTTCGGTGGCCTTGATGCCATAGGTGCCATCGCCAACCTGACGGAAGCCAAGCCGCTCGTGGAAGCGGGCTGAGCCGGGATTGGGCGGGTTGGTATTGATCTCGCAGCCAATTTCATCACACGTGGCAAAGACTTCGAAGGCGGCCTTGTAAAGCTGTTCGCCGATGGCTTCGCCGCGCCGCTCCGGCGCAATCGCGATCCGGTCGACATAGATCAGAGAGCGCCCTGTACGGTCGCAATAGGCTTCGAACCAGCGCAGGTTCTCACTCCCATACGCCATCGTGCCCGGTTCAATCAGCGTCATGAAGCCGACCGGGCGATCATGCCCATCAACAGCCACCAGCGCAGTGGAAAGGTTAATCCGGTTAAGCAGTGAACCTGGGCTTTCAGAACTGACCCCAGGCGTGCTCGCCTGATTGATGTCATGCAGGGTCGCCAGGTCATCGGGCTGGAAGGTGCGAACGGTGATAAGTGTCATGGATTCAGGTCTTTGCATGGATGTCAGCGAAACCGCTTTGCCTCGGCCTAAGCGATCGGGCGAGGTCAGGCAAGCGGCCCCTTGGGGCCGGTTCGTCGCACGCATCAGCCGCGATTGTGACGGAATTGTAAGCTGAATCTTCGCTGATAATCGCGCCTGCCACTGGATTGCTTAGTCACTTGTTAAAGATGCCCGATCATTTTCACTCCGCTGGTTAATAGAAACCGCCTGATTGTTAAGAAGGTAGATGTCATGATGAATAGGTCCGTGCGCTGGGGCGCTGAATTTGGCTATCAGGACAAGATCAAGCCAATCGCCATCAAGACGGCCCTGACCGATCACGGCCTGAAAGGCAAACTGGCCGAGGGCGAGCTTGGTATTTCCAAGCTCAGTACACGCAACCAGGCCAAGAAAGATGCAAGCGATGGCCTGCCTGAATCCGACGCGCTGACCCAGGACCAATGGTCCGAGCGCGAGCAGGAGATCGCCGAGAAAGCCGAGCAGGTTCGCCGCGGTCTTGGCACCTGGATGAGCAGCACCGCCAAGTCGGTCCGCAACTTCATCACCGATTGTACACCGGCTGATATCTATCCCGATCACTTGCGTGAAGTGATCAAGGCTGAAGAGAATGAATATCGCCATTATGAAGCCGACGATGCGACCAGCGCGGCGGCCCACCACGCCGATACGGTGGTCGAACTGGAAGAGTTCCGCAACCGCCACTCCAAACAGATCGGCAAGCGCACGCCCGACATCAAGAAAAATGTCGAACAGACCATCGCGATCCTGATCTTCGTGATGATCGTCGAGGGCTGTTTCAATGCCCTCCTGTTCAAGGATGCCCAGTCATCCGGCCTGCTGGGTGGCCTGATGATTGCCTTCGGGGTCAGTGCGGCCAACGTCCTGTTTGGTGTCGTCGGTGGGTTTCTTGGCCTGCGCTATCTCAATCACCCGCAAACCCCGTTCAAGATTGTCGGCGGGGTTGTTGCCGGCCTGTGCATCCTGACCGGGATTTTCCTCAACCTGTTCGTCGCCCACTTCCGCGATGCGGTTGAAATTGGCCTGCACACGGCCATTGAAGCTGGATCGCTGGCCGGGTTCTCGATGTTCGACATCACGCCAGGCACCGTCATGGCGCAAATGTTCCCGAATATATTCGGCCTTGATAGCATGGTCGCCATTGGCCTGTTGCTGATCGGCCTGACCATTTTCGCCATCGCGCTCTACGAAGGCTATGACAAGATTTCAGACCGTTATCCGGGCTATGGCCGGGTCTGGCGCAAGGAGCGCCTGGCCTATGAAAAACGCCAGCACGTGCGCAATGGCGTTCGCGATGATCTGTCAGACTATTTCACCCGCTGCCGGTTCTGGTTTGAAAGCCAGCATTCGCGCCATACCGCTGCCAAGCGCGAGATCGAGAAGGCCCTGAACGAGCTGGAAGAACGTCGCGACCTGGCCGTGGCCATTGCCGCCAGGGCCGGAGACCAGGAACGCTCGCTGAAAGTTGCCTATCGCCAGGCCCATCGTCGCCAGCGCAATGCCTTGCGTGATGAACTCGGCGAGCAGGCAGCTGTCCCGGCCTATTTCGACGAGATCGTCACGCCCAACCTGCCGGCCTTCGATTATACCAAGGAGCGCGAGCTGGCCGATACGGCGATCACCGCCATCGAGAACAATCTCAAGGCCCTCAACATCAGCCGCGAATGGCTGGAACAGCATATCCAGCAGGTTCAGAAAGGCCTGTCGAGCATTGAGAAAAAGGCCCTTGAGGAAATTTCCAAGGTCCGCGAAGCGCGCCAGGGCGATGCTTCGTCCAGCGCCCGCAGAGCATAGAGCATAAGGAGCGATCGCCATGGCCCGTGCAAGAGAAAAAGGCCCCTGGTTCTGGCGCAGTGCAATCGGCGTGATGGTTGCCAGCGTGTTTGGCCTGTTTGCCGTGGCGGCGTTCAACTCCCCGCCGGCACTTGATACGCAGACCGCTTGTCGGATGGATCGCAAGGACCCGGCCCATACGATTATCCTGATCGACCAGTCCGACCCGTTTGCGGAAAACGATCTTGGCTGGGTTCGAGAGTTTGTTGACAGCGAAGCGCGCAGCCTGCCGAAATATGGCCGACTGACCGTGCTGACGCCAAATTCGGAGACACCCTACAGCCCGCAACTGGTCTTTTCCAATTGCTCGCCAGGTAGTGTCGAAGACGCCAATCCGATCTTCCAGAACCCGCGCATGATTGACGACACCTGGCGCGACACGTTCTACCAGCCCCTGGTTGAACAGGTCGAGGCCACAATGGGCACGACGCGCCAGCCCAGCTCGCCTTTGTCAGAAGCCGTCTATGCCCTGGCCGACCGGGCCGATTTTCAACGCAGCCACGGTCAGCGCCGGGTGGTTCTGGTGTCTGACCTGATGCAGCATTCGGCGGACTTCTCCTTCTATCGCACCGGGGCCGACTATAGCGCCTTCCAGGAGACCCGGCTGGCGGCGCAAATGCCGGATATGCAGGGCGTCGATGTCGTCGCCCGGATTGTTCCGCGCCAGGAATACGACCTGCCATTGAGCGATGTGAAAGCCTTCTGGCGGACCTATTTCGACACCACTGGCGCCAATTACGGCTCGGTCAACTAGATCTGCCCGGCCCTTGATTTCCCTTCACGGGGGAATTGGCGCATAGTGTCTCCTGGGAAGAGGAGACGCGATAATGAAATACATGATTGCCACCCTGGCCGCCGGGCTCGTCCTTGGCGCGTGTGAACACACCGCACCCAGCGCGCCAGAGGCCGAAACTGCGGCCCTGTTTGACGAAACCGCGATTGCCAGTTTCGCCGTCGACCAGGTCTATACCCAGCATCCGACCCGTGCGCTGGTTGATGTGGTCGATGTAACACCGGGTGCAGAACCCGGCCACTACCTGGTGCATGTCGAAATGACCGGCTCGGCTGAGTTTCGGAACATTTTCGACGTGGTCGTGAGCGAAGGGGATGATGGCGACCTGACGCTGGTGACCCTCGACCAGGTCCAGGGTTCCTAGACGCCGAACGGCCTAGTCGTAAGCGTACTCCTTGAACATGCGCTTGACCTGTCGGTTCCGCCCGGTTTCGATCAGGGCGCAATCTGATGTCTTGAATTCGAGTTGGCCGAGGCCCGACATGGCGCTGACGTCAAACTGATAGGGAACGTCGCTGGTCAGAAAGAGCGGCATGGTGTTTTCCGCGATTTTGCTGGCCTGCTTGAAGGACAGGAAAGTCGGCTCCTTCGTGCGGACGATGTACGGCAATTCGACACTGCCTTCGATCTGCCAGGCCCCGCTCAGGTTCAGCGGGCCATCACTTTCGGGCGCGGGGCAGGGCAGCGGTGGCGTGACCGGGGCCTGAGCCGTGAAATCGGCAAAGCGCGGCTGCAGGGAATGCACGTTCGTCGAGGCCTGGTCATAGGTCACGGTGTAGCGGGCGGGCGGCATGTTTTCGAATGTGAAGAGACGTTTGTGGCGGCTGGTGCAGTCTTTCTTCACCATGCCATCAATCCGGTAGAACTCATACGTGCCCTGAACGTGGATGGTGCGCGCCTCGCGGTCCACGATGACGTTGAGATTGTCATCCACGGCGCGATAGGAGCTGGACATACAGCGGGCAATGTAGAGGGAAACGGTGACTTCAGCGGTCACGGCATCGCGGCTGAAATGCGCCCGCATCGGCGCCAGGAATGTCTCGCCTTTCACCGGTATGATCTTGTCTGGTTTCTTGCTTGTCGGGATGTCCGCTGGCTCGGCCTGTGTCGGCGTGGGCGCTGCGATGGGGGCGGCTGCCGCTTCGTCCATCGCGTTGTTGGCGCAGGCTGGCAGGACAAGGCTGACAAGCGCGGCAAGGGCAGGGCGGGCAAGGGGCATGGCAAAAGCTCCGGTTCATGTCTGATCCAATATGCCCACACTGCCGCCAAACGCCCCGCGCGCCTATGGGTGGGACTACCCATATTATCTGGGCCAGCACCTGCGCCCCGCGCCTCGGTTGAGGTCGGGTTATGGAGAGGGTTGTGTTTGTGGAGGCTCAGCCCTGAGCCTGGTTCATGCGCAGCGCGTAGCGCTGTCGCGGAACCTGCTTCGTGATGCGTCGCCCGCAGGGCGTCAGCGCATCACACAAAACAACCGGATCACGTATCCGCGCCCGCACCTCCTCGCCTTCCGCCGCGCAGGTCTCGCCCGCGCGGCGCGGGAAGATCACCCAGTCCTGAACGCCAAAGCCCGCGCAGAACACAGCCGCAATCCGGGCGCGCCATTGCGGGCGGGTCTCGTTCGCCAGCTCTTCCGTCAAATAATACTGATGCAGGTGCGGGTGGCGGCTCGGTGTCCAGCGGCCCGGATCATCACCGACCAGGTGAACCCGCAGATTGCCCCAGC
>CBDUKI010000027.1:0-15318 GCA_965367765.1 uncultured Henriciella sp. | reverse complement strand
ATCGAAGCGTCCTGGTGCACGCGCATCGAGAACTGGCGTATCTGCATTGGTGCAAATATCCTGCATCTGCGCCTTGTCACGTACCAGGTCAGCACGCTTGCGAGCGGTGAAGTGGCGCTCGATCGCACGTGGCGGCAAGTCTTCCAGTTCGCCGCCCACGGCCTCCCAATCGGCCAGCGTGCCGTTCAGAACGTAGACATCCTTGACGCCCATGGCGCGGAACATCCACCAAACGCGCGCGGCGGCGAAAATGCCATTCGCGTCATAGACCACGATACGGTGGCCATCACCGAGGCCGAGCTTGCGCACGCGTGACGAGAACATCACGGCATCCGGCAGCATGTGCGGCAGATCAGTATCGGGGGCACAGATCTTGTCGATGTCAAAATAGACTGCGCCGGGGATATGGCCGCGTGCATACATTTCAGGGCCAGGAACGCGACCGGTCATGAAGCTTGGAGACCAGGTTGCATCGACCACGCGAATATCCGGTGCATTGATGTTTTCAAGCAGCCATTGTGGACTGACGAGCGGGTCCCCGGTTTCCATGATCTATCCTTCCATCCATGGCGGTGTCGGCAGGTCTTTCGAGCGCAGGAACTCGGGATTGAACAACTTGTCCTGATACCGGTTCCCGTAATCGCACAGCATGGTCACGATGGTGTGGCCAGGTCCAAGTTCCTCCGCCAGGCGCTTGGCGCCGACCATGTTTATACCCGATGAGCCACCAAGGCACAGGCCTTCATGTTGGATCATGTCGTAAATCTGGTGCAGCGCGTCAGCGTCGTGGATGCGGTATGGGAAATCGACTTCAAGGTCAGCGAGGTTCGCCGTGATGCGGGATTGGCCGATCCCTTCTGTGATCGACGTGCCCTCAGATCTGAGTTCGCCATTCTTGTAATACTCGTACATTGATGCGCCGCCAGGATCTGCCAGGCCAATCTTGACGCGTCCCTGGCTTTCTTCCTTCAGGCGCTGGGCGATGCCGGCCAGCGTGCCGCCGGAACCGACCGCGCAGATGAAGCCATCCAGCTTGCCGTCTGTCTGCTCCCAGATTTCGCGCCCAGTGGTCTCGTAATGCGACTTTCGGTTGGACACATTGTCAAACTGGTTGGCCCAGATCGCGCCATTGGGTTCACTCGCATTCAGCTCTTCAGCGAGGCGTCCAGAATATCGGGCATAGTGATTCGGGTTGGCGTAGGGCACGGCGTCCACTTCGACCAGCCGGGCACCGAAATTCCGAACGGCATCCTTCTTTTCCTTGGACTGCGTGCGTGGCATCACGATGACGACCTTGTAGCCAAGCGCTGCGCCAACCATGGCCAGGCCGATTCCTGTATTGCCTGCAGTACCTTCGACAATGGTGCCGCCCGGTTTCAGGCTGCCATCGGCTTCAGCGTCACGGATCATGCCGAGGGCCGGGCGGTCCTTTACGGACTGACCAGGATTGAGGAATTCTGCCTTGCCGAGAATTTCGCAACCGGTCGCTTCAGACAATCGGTTGAGCCGGACCAGCGGCGTATTGCCGATCAGCTCGATAACGGAGGATTTGACGTTCATTATGTGACCCTGTTCTTGGTTGCTACGCTATGCGCTGGCCGAATTCAGTCAACCATCTGGTGTTGAGGCAGATGCGCATTGATGAGAAAAACTGCAAATCAGATTTCCTGCAGCGTCTATCGACGTGAAGTTCACGGTTGGAATGATCTGGCGCTGGGGCCGGACGCTCGCTAGGGGTGGAACATGACGAAGACAGTGATCTGCATGAAATGGGGCAAGCGCTATCCAGCTGACTTTGCCAATCGCCTATACTCCATGGTCCGGCGCAATGTCACCGGTGACCTTCGATTCGTCTGTTTCACCGATGACAAGGAAGGCCTGCTGCCGGACGTCGAATATCAGCCTTTGCCACCGATTGATCTGCCAGAGAAGTTCATGTGGTATCCATGGCGTAAGATTTCGCTATGGCAGCCGGGGCTCGGCGGGCTGGAAGGCGAGGTGCTGTTCCTCGATGTCGACCTGATCGTGACCGGCTCGCTGGACCCGTTCTTCGAATACCATCCGGGCAAGATGTGCATTGCAGAAAACTGGACCCAGATGGGTGAGGGGATCGGGAATACATCTGTCTACAAATGGACAATCGGTGAGCACACGGAGATTTTCGAGAAGTACCAGCGTGACAATACGCCGATCCATGCGCAATTCCGCGCGAGCCAGCAATATGTTTCGGCAATGATCCCCGACAAGATCTATTGGCCATCCGAATGGTGCGTCAGCTTCAAGCATTCACTGATGCCGAAATTCCCCCTCAACTGGTTTCAGACACCGCGTTTGCCGGAGGAAACCAGGATCGTTGCCTTCACCGGGCGGCCCGATCCAGACGAGGCGAGAGACGGGCGCTGGCAGGCGCCCTGGTACAAGCGGATTTACAAACACGTGAAGCCTACGCCCTGGATTGCAGAGCACTGGCGATAAATGTTTCGTGATTTTGCAGTCATGACCAGGGAGCTATAACGCGCCATGGCCTATACACCCGACCAAGACGCCAAATTCAGCCACCCGCTCGTGACAGCCAAGGGGGAGGATCGCGCATCTGTTCGCTATGGCGGCACGCAAACGCTTTGGTTCAATACCGGGACGCTCTGCAATATCGAGTGTGTGAACTGCTACATTGAAAGTTCGCCGAAGAATGCTCGGCTCGTCTACCTGAAGGTTTCAGACGTGACGCCGTATCTCGATGAGCTGGATGCCGCTGGCGAGGCAGACATAGAAATCGGTATCACCGGCGGCGAGCCGTTCATGGCACCGGAAATCATCGAGATCATGAGCGAAATCCTGGCGCGCGGGCACCACATCCTGATGCTGACCAATGCGATGCAGCCGATGATGCGGCCCCGCATTCAGGCTGGCTTGCGCGATTTGAGGCAGGCGCATGGCAATGCCATCATCATGCGCGTCAGCCTCGATCATTACACCGCTCAGATGCACGATATTGAACGCGGCCACGGCTCTTTTGCGCAAACCCTGACGGGATTGACCTGGTTGGTGAAGCAGGGGTTCAAAATCGCGCTGGCCGGACGGACCATGTGGGATGAAGCCGAAGCCGATGCCCGCCAGGGCTATGGCAAATTGATCAAAGACATTGGTCTGGACATTGATCCAGACAACCCGAATGAGCTGGTGCTGTTTCCTGAAATGCAGCCCGATGCTGATCCGCCTGAAATCACGACGGCGTGTTGGGGCATTCTCGACAAGTCCCCTGAAACGCTGATGTGCTCATCCCAACGCATGGTCGTGCGGCGCAAGGGGGCGGCCGCGGCCAGCGTCGTGGCGTGCACTCTTTTGCCTTATGACGAACAGTTCGATCTCGGTCAGACGCTCGAAAGTGCGCGCCAGGATGTGGCCTTGAATCACCCGTACTGCGCGAGTTTCTGCGTGCTGGGTGGCGGTAGCTGTTCAGCCTGATACTAGCCCAACGGAGCTTTCGATGAACCTGCAACGCGATGTGGTGAAGACCTATTACGGCGAAACGCTTCAGACTTCGAGCGATCTGAAGACCGATGCCTGCTCGACACTGGCAGCTCCGGCTCGCCACGTCATCGATGCCATCGGAGCCGTCCACCCGGACGTTGCTGCAAAGTATTATGGTTGCGGGCTGGTCGTGCCGCCTGTCCTGGAAGGGCTGAATGTTCTCGATCTCGGGTGCGGTGCAGGCCGTGATGTCTACGTGCTTTCTCGGCTTGTCGGCGAAGGTGGATTTGTCACCGGCATCGATATGACGAAAGAGCAGTTATCTGTCGCAGAAGCTCATCGGGACTGGCATGCAGACGCGTTCGGTTATGGCGCGCCCAATACGCGTTTTATCGAAGGCTACCTGGAAAATCTGGAGGAATTGGAGATTGAACCGGGTTCAATCGATCTGATCGTCTCCAATTGCGTGATCAACTTGTGCACTGACAAGCCGGCTGTGTTTCGTGCTGCGCACAAGTTTCTCAAACCTGGCGGCGAACTATACTTCTCCGATGTCTATGCGGACCGGAGAATTCCGAACGTGCTCGCGAATGACCCGGTCCTTTATGGCGAATGCCTGTCGGGTGCCTTGTATTGGAATGACTTCATGGCAATCGCCCGCGCGAATGGATTTGCCGACCCGCGCACCGTTGAGCATCGTCGCTTGCAGATCATCGATTCGGCAATCAGATCCGTTCTGGAACCTATCCGGTTTGCCTCGGTCACGGCCCGGCTGATAAAACTCGAAAGCCTGGAGCCAGCCTGCGAGGACTATGGCCAGGCGGTGATCTACAAGGGCGGCATTGAGGGCATGGAAAATGTCTTCGAACTGGACGCCGAGCATCAGATCGAGAAGGGGCGTGTCTTCCCGGTCTGCGGAAACACGATGGCGATGCTGACCGAAACGCGGTTTTCGCCATATTTCGAGACCATTGGAAACGGCGAAACGCATTATGGTGTCTTTCCCGGATGCGCCGCGCCGGATGTGTTTGCTGATTTAGTTCAGCCGGCAGCGCTCGCACCTGTCGGAGGTTGTTGCTGATCCGCCGTCGCAAACTGTCATCAAAGTTTTTGGTCTCTGACCCAATTTTGCCGCATACGGTCGGCAAAAGGTGGCAAAACGCCGTCGACTCGCTTGCGCTATAATGTGCTCTGGCACACTTAGCGTAAACCTGTTGAGGGTATGCTGGATGCCACGTGACGATGGTCAGGACGTTGAATGAGAAAGAAGAAACAGCGACTCACGCCGGATGAGATGATGCCGCCCACGCGAAAGCAGGGGTTGTTTGGCTGGCTGCGCGGTCGGTTCTTTGCCGGCATGGTCATAGCGGCCCCGCTGGCTGCGACCTTCTTCATCCTGCAATTCCTGATCACGTTCATTGACAACAAGGTGCGGCCACTGCTGCCGCCAGTCTTGAAACCGGAAACCTACACCAACTACGCGATCCCTGGGTTCGGCGTCCTGGTGTTGGTCATTGCGCTGACCTTCCTTGGTGCGATTGCGGCTAACCTGGTTGGCCGCTCGCTACTGGCGACTACGGACCGGTTGCTTTCACGCATTCCAATCGTGAAGAATGTCTACGCGGCGATCAAACAGCTGACCGAGGTGCTGGCGAACAATCAGCAGGCCAGTTTCGACCGGGTCGTGATGGTCGAATACCCGAAGCAGGGGTCTTGGTGCATCGGGTTTGTTTCGTCCGGTGCGCAAGGGGAGATCAAGGCACACCTGGGCGAGAAATTTGTTGGTGTCTTCGTGCCGACGACGCCAAACCCGACCTCTGGTTTTCTGATCTATGTCGACAAAGCGGAATGTATCGAACTGGATATGTCTGTCGAAGAAGGCGCCAAAATGATCCTGACCGCTGGCCTTGTTGTCCCGGATCATAAACCCGCGACCGAACCAGCCGCCCTATCGAATTCAGTCGCTGAACCGGAGGTCCGGGCTAAGCAGCTGGCTGAGGAGGGCTAGGGCTTCGGCGCGCTCAGGTGGAATGCGTTCGGCGGTTTCCACGGCCAGGCGCGCGTCTTGTCTGGCGATCGGAATAAGGTCGCCATGTTGCGCCAGGTCGATGATGCGATAATCGACAAGGCCGGACTGGCGTTTTCCGAGCATGTCACCCGGCCCGCGCAGTTTGAAATCGGCCTCCGCGATTTCGAATCCGTCCTCGGTGTGGCGCAGCGTGTCGAGCCGCGTCTTGGCATGTTCGGTGAGCGGCGGTCGGTATAAAAGGATGCAGAAACTGGCCTTCTGCCCGCGCCCCACGCGCCCACGTAGCTGGTGCAACTGGGCGAGGCCAAAGCCTTCTGCCCGTTCGATGACCATGATAGTCGCCTCAGGCACATCGACGCCGACTTCGATAACGGTTGTCGCCACCAGCAGCTTGGTTCGTCCGGCCCGGAAATTTTCCAGAGCGGCATCTTTTTCGTCGCCTTTCATGCGGCCGTGAACAAGCCCGACCGGAACGTTCAGTGCGTCACGTAGCATGGCGGCACGGGCAACAGCCGAACTGCCATCCTCATCATCCACATCAACGCGCGGGCAGACCCAGAAGGCGCGCTCGCCATTCGCGATGGCGCGGCCAATCGCATCGATAACGTCCGAAATTCGGTTATCTGGGATAGCACGCGTTTCAATCGGTTGTCGGCCTTCGGGTTTTTCATCCAGCACCGAGACATCCAGGTCGCCATGGATGGACTGGGCGAGTGTACGCGGAATTGGTGTCGCGCTCATCACCAGCATGTGCGGTGCCTTGCCCTTACTCATCAGGCGCATGCGATCCGCCACGCCGAACCGGTGCTGTTCATCCACGATAATCAGGCCGAGCTGGCGGAAATTGACGCCTTCCTGGAAAAGGGCTTGCGTACCGGCGACGATCTGGATGCTACCATCGGTAAGGCCCATGAGCGTGGCATCGCGGGCAGCGCCCTTGTCGCGTCCGGTCAGCGCAGCAACGGTATATCCGTGCGGCGATAGCATGGCGTCCAGTGTGTCGAATTGTTGCCGTGCGAGCACTTCTGTCGGAGCCATGAAGGCCGTCTGAAAACCGCCTGCTGCAGCCTGCACTGCCGCGAAAGCGCCAACCAATGTCTTGCCGGAGCCGACATCGCCCTGAAGCATCCGGCGCATCGGGTGAGGTTCCGCCATATCCGACATGATGTCCTTGGTCGCCTTGACCTGAGCACTGGTCGGCTTGAAGGCCAGCGTCTTGACCAATCCATTGAGCGCGTCCGGTGCCTCAGGGATAGAGGGAGCGGGGCGTTGTGATCTGGCGGCCCGGGCTCTGGCAAAGGTCAGCTCGCGTGCCAGGGCTTCGTCATAGGCCAGACGGGTGCGGCACAATTCAAACCGCTCTTCATTCCAATCAGTTGGCGCATGTACACCTTGCATGGCCTCCAGAAACCCTGGCCAGCCATTCTTCTGTACGAGCGCTTCATCAATCCATTCAGGAAGGTCTGTCGGGACAAGGTCAAGCGCAGACAGAATGCTCGCATGCACGCGCTTGTTGGTCAGCCCAGCAGTGAGGGGATAGATCGGCTCGACGGGGGGCGGTAGCTTGCCAGTCTCAGGGTCAATCACGAAATCTGGGTGGCTCATCTGTCGCTCACCACGATATTCGTCGATCTTGCCAGAGACAATCCGGTCCTTCCCAATCGGAAACTGCCCCTGCAGCCAGCGTGAATCCGCTCGAAAATAAGTCAGGGTCAAAAATCCGGTGCCGTCATACATCTCGATCCGCGTCGGCGCGCGATCATTGTAAGGTGCCTTGATCGCATGCACCTCGCCGCGGACGGTGGCGATTTCACCGGGGACCAAATTCTCGAAACTGTCGACGGGCCGACGGTCGAGCCAACGCTCCGGCATGTGGAGAAGCAGGTCCCAGATCGTTTCGCCATCAACCAGGTGCTCGAGTATTGGCTTCAGCTTTGGGCCAATGCCGGGCAGGGCATCGAGCGGTTGAAAAAGCGGGAAGAGACGTTCGTCGCGCATTTAGACTGTGTACGCGCGTGCGGCGTGTCGTTCAATCGCGGGTTTGTGTGGGTGTGCTTTCTGTCCGCTTGTCCTATACATGCTGGATCAGGAGAGTGTTCGACATGGATGAACGACGCAAGAAGTTGAAGTTTCGCGCCTGGCGGCGGGGCTTTCGGGAAATGGACCTTTTGATGGGGACATTCGCCGACGCGCACAT
Source organism: uncultured Henriciella sp. (assembly GCA_965367765.1). GTDB lineage: Bacteria > Pseudomonadota > Alphaproteobacteria > Caulobacterales > Hyphomonadaceae > Henriciella. Next base: position 7,621 of record CBDUKI010000027.1, on the reverse strand, counting down.
TGCTAACCTCAGCGAAGCGGATCTGGATGAATTCGAACGCCTGCTGGCGACACCGGACTGGGATGTTTTTGCCTGGCTGGTCGGGCAGAAGCCCATTCCTGACAATTACCGGAGTGATTTGCTGGACCGATTGCTGACCTTTCGCTACGAGGCGCAAGCTGGCTGACAAGCTGATTTGAGTTTTCGACATCGGGATGAACCCATGAGCATGATTGACATGCTGGCGCGGCTGGCGGCTCCAACCGTTGTGCATGGCGCGCCATTTGGATATGACTTGCAGGCCTTACAGGCCGCCCTGCAAGCGCGGGGAAAGCTTGGCCTGTATGTCGCGCGCGATGATAAAATGGCAGCAACGGCCGCAAAGCTCGCCAGCTTTCATGCTCCCGGTATGGAAGTGATTTCACTGCCTGGCTGGGATAATCTTCCCTATGACCGGATCAGCCCATCTCCAGCGATCTCTGCCGCGCGATGTGCGGCGCTGGCGCGTCTGGCACAACGAACAAAGGAAGCGCCCTCGTGTCTGGTGATCACAACTGCCAGCTCGTTGGTCCAGCGCGTGCCGCCCGTGGCCACCATGCGTCAATCAAGCTTTGCGGTGACGACCGGTGGGCGGGTCAATCAGGACGAGTTATCGACGTATTTGAGCGTCAACGGATACATCCGCACCAGCACGGTCAGTGAAAAGGGCGAGTATTCTATTCGCGGCGGCAAGATCGACATTTTCGCCCCTGACGGTCACGAGCCGGTGCGCCTCGACCTGTTCGGGGATGAGGTCGAGACCATCAAGGCCTTTGACCCGGAAACCCAGTTATCGACGCGGACTTTGCAAACAGTGGCGCTGGCACCGGTCAGTGAAATCCTGTTTCGGGAGAACACACAGAGCCTGTTTCGAGAAAGATATCTAGAGACTCTCGGTTCACCGACGGGTGACCCGATGTATGAAGCCGTGCGCGCAGAGATCCGTCGCCAGGGGGTCGAAGGCTGGTTGCCGCTGTTCCATGACCATCTGGAGACCTTGTTCGATTATATTGGCGAGGATGCCTTGATCGCCATGGGCTATCTTGCCAGTGAAGCTGCTGCTGAGCGCCAGGTCCAGGCCCGGGACTATTATGAAGCGCGGCTCGAAGCGGCGGGCGGGGACCATCAGGCCAAGGTGCTGGCACCCGATGCGCTTTACCTCTCTGAGGCGGAGCTGGAAGAGACCCTGTCGCGATTTGGGGTCGCGCGGTTCTCGCCATCGCCTATGGAGGGTGGATTGGACCTGGGCGGCCAATCCGGGCGGAATTTTGCGCCAGAACGTGCCCGCCAGGATATCAACATCTTTGAGGCCGCAGGTGCCCATGCCAAGGCGCTAAGAAGCGCAGGCAAGACGGTTGTTTTTGCCGCCTATACGGAAGGGTCTGCCGACAGGTTGAGCGGTGTAATGGCAGATCATGGGCTGGATGGCCTGCCGCGCGTCTATTCGCTGGAGGCGGCACGTTCGGCCGGCTTGTGCCTGGCTGAACTGCCATTGGAGACAGGGTTCGAAACGGCTGACATTGCCGTAATTGCTGAACCTGATGTGCTGGGCGACCGCCTGGCGGCCCCACGCCGCAAGCGCAAGGCCGCGAATTTCATTGCGGAAGCCGGATCGCTCAATCCAGGTGACCTAGTCGTGCATGTCGACCATGGTGTGGGTCGGTATGAGGGCTTGCGAACGCTGGACCTTGCCGGGGCAGAGCATGATTGTCTTGAACTGGGTTATGCGGGTGGAGACCGGATATTCCTGCCAGTCGAGAATATTGACCTGATCAGCCGGTATGGCAGCGAGGATGCTGAAAGTGCGATTGACCGTCTCGGTGGTGTGGGTTGGCAGACCCGCAAGGCGAAGGCGAAGAAGCGTATCCTGGAAATGGCTGCCGAACTGATGGCCATTGCTGCAGCGCGTGAATTGAAAAAGGCCGAAGCGGTGCAGTCTGGCGACGGGCTCTACGAGGAATTTGCCGCGCGCTTCCCTTATGAAGAGACTGATGATCAGCTCAACGCGATTGAGGATGTGCTTACTGATCTTTCGTCTGGGCGGCCTATGGATCGCCTGGTGTGCGGGGACGTTGGGTTTGGCAAAACAGAAGTGGCGCTGCGCGGTGCGTTCGTGGCCGCCATGGCCGGAATGCAGGTTGCTGTGATTGCGCCAACCACGCTGCTTGCGCGCCAGCACTATGAGACCTTTGCAGCCCGCTTCGCCGGATGGCCATTGAAGGTGCGCCCACTGTCGCGGTTCGTTTCGACCAAGGATGCCAATGCGACCAAGGCGGGACTGAAAGACGGGACGATAGATGTGGTGGTCGGCACTCATGCGCTCTTGTCGAACTCGATTGATTTCAAGCGGCTTGGCTTGCTGATCGTCGACGAGGAGCAGCGCTTCGGCGTGAAGCACAAGGAGCGCCTGAAAGAGATCAAGGCCGATGTGCATGTACTGACTCTGTCGGCAACGCCGATCCCGCGCACGCTGCAAATGGCTTTAACCGGCATTCGCGACCTGTCCATCATCGCCACGCCGCCGGTCGACCGCCTGGCGGTGCGAACATACGTGACCGAGTTTGATACCGTCACCATCCGCGAAGCCCTGTTGCGAGAGAAGTATCGCGGCGGGCAAAGCTATTATGTTGCCCCGCGCATTTCCGATCTGGATTTCCTTGAGCAATTCCTGCGGGACAATGTGCCGGAGGTCAGCTTTGTTTTGGGGCATGGCCAGATGCCGGCTAGCGAACTGGAAGACCAGATGACGGCCTTCTATGATGGCAAGTATGACGTGCTGCTGTCGACAACGATCGTTGAAAGTGGTCTCGATATACCGCGCGCCAATACGCTGATTATTCACAAGGCGGACCGATTTGGCCTGGCTCAGCTCTATCAGTTGCGCGGACGGGTCGGGCGGGCCAAATTGCGTGCCTATGCCTATCTGACGACGCCGAAAGACCGGGTCATTTCAGTGGCGGCAGAGCGTCGCCTGCGTGTGTTGCAGTCACTCGACAGCCTGGGTGCAGGCTTCCAGCTGGCCAGCCATGATCTTGACATGCGTGGTGGTGGCAACCTGCTCGGTGACCAACAATCTGGCCATGTTCGTGAAGTCGGGGTCGAATTGTATCAACAAATGCTGGAAGACGCGGTCAAAGCGCTACAGGCCGGGGCAGCCGAAGCCGATGATGTTGTGGATGAATGGTCACCGCTCATCAATCTGGGCGTCTCGGTGCTGATCCCGGAAGGTTATGTCGAGGATCTGAGTGTACGTCTTGGCCTTTATCGTCGTCTCGCCGATACCGATACTGAAACAGGCCGGGAGGCTTTTGCGGCCGAACTGATCGACCGGTTTGGGCCATTGCCGGAGGAGACCAGGCAATTGCTCGAAGTGACCGCCGTGAAGGTTGCGTGCAAAAGCCTGGGGATCTCCAAGCTGGATGCCGGGCCCAAAGGCGTCGTTGTGACATTCCGGGACGATACGCCGCTTGATCCAGCGCAATTGTTGATGCTCGTGCGGGCCCGTCCGGGGCGGATGAAACTTCGCCCGGACAGCAAGCTGGTGGTTACAGGCTTCCCTCAGGACGTCAGGGCCCGCGTGCGGGCAGTGAAGGCGCTGCTTGACGAATTGCTGGGAACGCTGGGCGCGGTCTGACTAGGCGTAACGGCGCAGCGACTGCAGTGTTGGCTTGGCAACCAAGGCGTTCAAAAGCGTCTCGACCGTATGAAACTGGCGGCGCTCGATAGCGCGCCATTCGACCTGTTCGCCCAGGGCAGTTTCAATCCGGCGCGCCAGTTGGATGGCCCCGCGATAAGGTGTGGCCGGCAGGGTCAGGCAGATATGGTCATCATCGAGATGAGCGGCCATGTCCGTGTCGCGCAAGAGGGCCGCGATGATCGGTGAGAGCTGCTGGATACTCTGCGAACCCTTGCGGACACGAACCGAGACCAGGCAAAAGGGCGCGCCGGTCGTGTCTGCTTCTTCGAATTGGGTGGTCAGGTGGGTCTCGAGGAACGGACGCGAAAAAAGCTCCATGGCCTTGGGTTTGGCAGCCGCGGCCATTGGACCGGACAAAGAGTCGGCCTGGTTGAGATGGTCCATCATCGCTTCGACAATGGCCTCCGCCGGTGTGGCACCGTCAAGCAGGGCCGTTACCTTCTCTGCGTATTGTGGGGGCAAGGTGCTTGAAAGGCCGGCCTCCTCAATCAGGAACAGTTTGAGGTGGTGAGCATGATCATTCGCGTCAAACCTGGCGAGGAACTGGGTTGCCTCGTCTTCCAGCGATTGCGGGTGCAAGATGACAGCACTGAACTGGCCGCTGGCAAGGTGATCGCTCGCGGTGAAGCGGCTGAGCGCCGCGACGGTTTCGATTGCCTTGTCTTTGAGGGCAGCTTTCAGTGGCAGGAAGCTGGGTGAACCTTCGCCTAGATACAGTGCCCGCAAATTGCTGGCTACCGACACGTCCTGGGGTTCCATGCCCATTCGGTCGGCGGTTTCTGCGCGCAGCTCAAATTCTCTCTGGCGACGCAATTCGCGCTGACGGATGGCAATGCGGGCGGGCAGTGTTGGCAGCTGGTCAACATCTCGCAGGTGCAGAAGATTGGCCCCGGAAATCTGGTCCGGCAACTGACCGAGGATAATCAGCAGTCGCTTGGCGTTGAGCGTGTCCCACTCGCGTGCGAAGCCGGCAATTTGTTCCGGCGTGGCAATAGCGGTATCCAGCAGGACAGGATCGGCCAGTTCCGGGTCTAAGGGCAGGGCCGCGCGAACGGGACGCATGCCGGATTGGCGGATGCGGTTTTGCAGCATTTCCAGTCGCGGACTTTCTGATATCACCTCAATTTGAGGGCTATCAAAGCCGTGATTTTGCAAAACCATTACGAGGCTCCGGGCGACGTTGCGTGAGGTCTTTTATTTGTATCGAGGAGTCTTAAGGTCACGTTGATTTTTAGCGCCATTTTGCGCGCGGAACTTAGGGAGAAAGCGATGTCACAAGGCCCATTGCATGGAATCAAGATCATAGAATTTGCCGGTATCGGCCCAGGCCCCTTTTGCGGCATGCTGCTGGCCGACCTTGGTGCCGATGTCGTGCGCATTGACCGGGCCGGTAAAACCCGGCCTGGCAACCCGGCGGACATTATGAGCCGAGGCAAACGCTCCATCGCGCTCGACTTGAAAAACCCCGACGACATCGAGACGGCCCTGAAACTGCTTGAGCAGGCTGACGGTCTGATTGAAGGATTCCGCCCCGGTGTGATGGAGCGAAATGGCCTTGGGCCAGACGTGGTGCTCGCCCGCAACCCGAAACTCATCTATGGTCGCATGACTGGCTGGGGTCAATATGGTGCCTTGGCCCAGGCGGCCGGGCACGATCTCAATTATATTTCGATCACGGGTGCCTTGCATGCCATGGGCGATGGCGATGGGCGCCCGCGGCCACCGCTGAACCTGGTTGGCGATTATGGCGGCGGCACAATGTACCTGATCTTCGGGCTGTTATCCGGGATCATCAATGTCAAGAATGGCGGCGAGGGGCAGGTGGTCGATTGTGCCATGTGCGACGGTGCGGCCTCACTTGCCACCATGTTTTACGGCATGAAAGCCATGGGTGTCTGGACCGATGATCGCGAAGCCAACATGCTTGATGGTGGCGCGCATTTCTACGACACGTATGAGTGCGCCGATGGTAAATGGGTGTCGATTGGATCCATTGAGCCACAATTCTATGCCCTCTTGCTGGATAAAGCGAACCTGACTGACCCGGATTTTGCCCATCAAATGGACCGATCGAAGTGGCCCGAGTTGAAAGCGAAGGTCATGTCCGTCATGAAGACGAAGACGCGTGACGAGTGGTGTGAGATCATGGAAGGCACGGACATTTGTTTTGCGCCTGTCCTGTCCTTCTCGGAAGCGCCGACATACAAGCACAATGTCGATCGTGAGGTGTTCACCGAGATTGAAGGCATCGTCCAACCAACCCCGGCGCCGCGGTTCTCGAAGACGCCGGGCGCAATTTCTGGGTTGCCAGCAGGCGTTGGCACGGATGGCGATGCTATTCTCAAGGATTGGGGTATTACTGGCTGATGGGATCACTTCCAGGCACGACGGGGCGACGGCGCATTTATCTGATGCGGCACGGCTTTGTTGACTATACTTCGAAAGAAGTTCGGGCCGCACGTGATCCGTCAATCGCCTGCCTGACACCGGAGGGCGAGGAAGAGGCCAGGGCCGCGGGCATTGCCCTGTCAGACGTGCATCTGGATGTCGCTTTTCACTCTGGCCTGAAACGCACCCGACAGACCGCTGAAATCGTGCTGTCCGAGCATGAAAATCCGCCCTCGCTGGAACGCGAGGAGCGTTTTCAGGAGCTGAAGTCTGGCCAGTATATCGACTTCAAGTCGGCCGAGCACCTGGCGGCGACCATGACGTTTCAGTTCGAGCGCGCAGGCGAAGCCGGTGCGACCTTCCTGGAAGGCGGCGAGCGGTTTGCCGATGCGATGGTCAGGATTGAGGATGGCATGAAGGGCCTGTTGTCGCGACCTGGCTGGGCCACCGCGTTGGTGGTGGCGCACGAAGTTGTCAATCGCATGGTCCTGGCCTGGGCGATTGGCGCGCCATTGGGCTCAAGTGCTGGGTTCGAACAGGATACAGGGTGCATCAATATCCTGGATTTTGACTTGGTGCCGGATGAGGATGGAAATATCAGGATTGAACGCGCAATGATCAAGGCGGTGAACCTGACCCCGGCCAACTATCTCAAGAATGGCATGAACCTGCGCAGCCTCGAGGCGATCTTCACCCGCGCGAGCGATTGAAGAACAAGCCAAGGCGAAAATGCGGCATAATTGGGCGAAATAGTGCCGAGCAGGCTCCATCTCTGTTCATGTTGACGTGTCTATAAACAAGGGGTCGGACGGGAAAACAATTACGCATTGGACACCCCAACGACGTCCTTCTTGCTAGACTTTGGGCCGTTCTATTGAGCGGCCCTCTTTTTTTCCACGAGATGTTCAGCGCGCCGCGTTGCAGCATTCAACCTCTCCTCAAGGGCAAGTCTGAGGTCTTCCTTGGCGAGATTGGTATCGGGATATACCGGTTCGCCGAAGACGATGGCACCACGAGAGAATGGGTAGGGGATACGAAATCTGTCCCATGAGTTCAGTCGCTTGCTGGGGGCGCTGACAATCGCATACGGCAGCACGGGCGCGCCACTGCGCAACGACATGATGACCGGACCGAGCTGTGCCTGTTCAGCCGGACCACGCGGGCCATCTGGCGTGATGCATACCCCCCCGCCATTCTTGAGAATGCGCAGCGTTTCTGCCAGGGCTTTCATGCCGCCCTTGTCTTTGTTCTTCTTCTTGTTGCCTGATGAGCCGCGCACGGCCTCCAGGCCGAGATGCCGGATCGCTTTGGCCACAGGTTCGCCATCCCTGGACAATGAGATCAGCATTGCCACACGGGTCTTGGGCGGCATCCATTTGCGTATGACACGGTTCCATCCGGATGGCAGGAGAAGGATGGTCGAATGCCAAGCTGCAACAATGATGTTTGGATGACTGCGCCAGACGGCCTCGGCCTCGGCTTCGCCTTGCGGTTGAAGCTGCGGGTCGGGCGCAACCG
>CBDUKI010000026.1:0-15404 GCA_965367765.1 uncultured Henriciella sp. | reverse complement strand
GAACACGTGCCAGGCGCGACAAACGGGACCCCCGCCCCCCTGCCCGAACCGGCCCCGGCCCCACAGGCCCCGCCGGTGATCGCCTCGCCATCACGCGCCGTCGATGATGACCTGTTCGATGCCGCAGCTGAACGGTTTGCCACCAATGCCCTCGAACAGGGGTCAGCTGAACCCAATGGCACGGCCCTGTTTGAAGAAGACACGCTGGCCCAGCCCGAAGAGGACACGCCACGCGACGTGTTCGATGAGGACCAGATAGAGCCACAGCGCAATGGCGACACCTCCCTGAGCGCCATCATTGCCGACATGGAGCGCGACGATCAGCCTGAACGCTCACGCGAGGAAACCGCCGAGAACCTGCTTGACCGGCTAGAGGATTCCGGCATTCGCCTGACCGAGATTTTCCGTCCGAAGGACAAGAAGAAGATCGCCTTTGCGGCGCGCAAGGGCGAGCGCCAGCGGCGCAGCACGATCAACCAATCAGCCGGGCGACAGGTCGAACGTGTCCGCATGCGCCTGCGCGGGGACAGCGACCTGATGGCCCTGGCCCGCGATTTCGTGACGATGGAAGAGTCCGATGCGCTCAATGCGCTGGAAAACACACACGCCTCGAACAAGAATGCCAGCGCCCGCCTCGCCACCTATTTGCTGGTCGATGCGGCGCTGTCATGATCCAGCCTAGTCGTTGCCGCCAATCCATTTGAATTCCGGCTCTTGCCACCAGGGGAAGAAGTTCGGCATGCCATCCGACACCTTGACCGGATAGACCGGTTGGCGCTTCTCAAGGAAACTCATCACGCCCTCTTTCGCATCGGCCGTCTTGCCGCGCGAATAGATCGCGGCTGAATCGACAATGTGGGCTTCCATCGGGTGGCTGGCACCGAGCATCCGCCACATCATCTGACGGGTCAGTGAGGTTGAGACAGCGGCCGTATTGTCAGCGATCTCCCGCGCCAGTTGCATGGCCACATTCATCAGCTCGGCCTGTGGGTGAACGGAACGGATCAAGCCCCCTTCCAGCGCCTCCTGGGCCGGAAAGACGCGGCCAGAATAGCACCATTCCAGCGCTTGCGAGATACCGACCAGGCGCGGCAGGAACCAGCTTGACGCGGCTTCCGGGTTGATGCCGCGACGGTTGAACACGAAACCGAAGCGGGCATTGTCAGACGCAATCCGGATATCCATTGGCAGTTGCATCGTCACGCCGATACCAACCGCAGCACCATTGATCGCACCAATGATCGGCTTGAGGCTGTCAAACATGCGCAAGGTGACCCGGCCGCCGCCGTCGCGCTGAATGTCGATACTCTCGGTGCGTCCGGCCTCGCCGCTGTCCGCGCGGGCATCATAGTCAAACGTCTTGGCGCCTTCCGAGAGGTCTGCCCCGGCACAGAACGCCCGCTCGCCAGACCCGGTGACGATCACCACGCGCACATCATCATCGGCATCGGTGATATCGAAGGCCGCAATCATTTCGTGCATCATCTTGCCGGTGAAGGCATTCATCTTGTCAGGACGGTGCAGTGTCAGAACAGCAATGCCGTCCTCAATATCCAGTTTGATCTGCTCAAAGTTTCCAACGCTAGCCATCTTGGGCTCCCTTTTTTCAGTTTCACACCCTCACCAAAAGTGCTTGCCCCTAGGACCGTCAAGCGCATTTGAAAACTTGACTCTGGCGTCACCAAACAACAGACCTGAACACTGAATTTCAGGAGGGTGAAACGCGTGGACATGCCGGTCTTCCCAGACCCGACACTGCTGGCCATTCCGCTTTTCCTGGGCACGGTTGCCTGGGAATGGTGGGCGGTCAAAACCGGGCGCGCCAAGGGGCGCTATGAAACAAGAGATGCAATCACCAGCCTGATCATGGGCAGCGGCAGCGCGGTGATCAATGCCGCCACCGGGGTCATCAGCTACTGGCTGCTGATCCAGGCCTGGCCCTACCGGGTGATGGACATGCCGGTGACCTGGTGGAGCTTCATCCTGGTCTTCGTCCTCTATGACCTCGTCTATTACTGGAAGCACCGCTCGGCACATGTCTTCCGCTGGTTCTGGATGGAGCACATCACCCATCACTCCAGTACGCATTACAATCTGACCACGGCGCTGCGCCAGCCATGGTTCGGCCCGTTCACAGGCCTGATCCTGTTGTCGATCCCGCTTGTCCTGCTGGGCTTCCACCCGGCCTTCATCTTCTTCGCCGGCGGCCTCAACCTCGTCTACCAGTACTGGATTCACACCGAAACCATCGACAAGATGCCAGCCTGGTTCGAAGCCGTGATGAACACGCCAAGCCATCACCGCGTGCATCATGCCATCAATCCGCGCTATCTCGACGCCAATTATGCTGGCGTCTTCATCATCTGGGACAGGATGTTTGGAACCTTTGTGCCCGAGCGCGCCGACGACAAGCCGGACTATGGCATCGTCAAGCCGCTGGCGAGCTATAATCCGCTCACAGTTGCCTTTCACGAACTGGCCGGTTTCGTGAGCGATTGCGCCCATGATGGCCTGCGCCCGGACCGTTGGCTGCGCCGCGCGATCAATGCGCCGGGCTGGTCACCGGATGGCCAGCACAACCGCAGCCGCGAACTGAAACAGGCCTATGTCGCTGCCCACCCGGAAACCGCCGGCCAACCCGGCCTGCCCAATCATGACTTGTCATCCCAGTAGATTCCCGGATTGATGCCGGACGAAACGCGTTCCAGCATTTTCGTGAAGATGCCCGCCAGAGGCATGAGGAGCAGGAGGAAGCATGACAGAGACAACCGTCAAATTGCCGGACGTTGCAACCATTGGCCCGGGGGCCCCGTTGGACTGGCTAAAGCGCGGCTGGCGCGATTTTACCCGCGCCCCGGCCCCGTTCATGGTCTTCGGCATAGGCCTGGCCTTCCTCAGCGCGATGATTGCCTGGGGCCTGATGTTCAGCGGCGCATTCGCCTGGGTCTTCGTGCTGGCGGGTGGGTTTTTCTTCATCGCACCGATGCTGGCCATGGGGCTTTACCGGGGGGGCGAAATGCTGGAGCGCGGCGAGCAGCCCGGCCTGAAAGACTTGCTCCTGGTCAAAGGCGCATTCCGCCGCGACCTTGCCTATCTCGGCCTCGCCTTGCTGTTGATCTACATGTTGTGGACGCGCATTGCCCAGGTCGTCTACGCCTTGTCGACAACCTCCATCCACAAGACACCGATGGACTTCCTGCGCTTCATGTTCACCGAAACCAATGGCCAGACCATGGCGATGATCGGGACGATTGTCGGCGGCATCATCGCCTTTCTGGCCTATTCCCTGGTGGTGATTTCTGCGCCGATGTTGCTTAACCGCAAGACCGATGTCTTCATCGCGACGATTACCAGCGTCCGAGCGGTCAACCGCAACCTGCTGCCAATGCTGATCTGGGCGGTGTTGATCGCCGTCTTGACCACGATCGGTATCGCCACCGCCTTCTTCGGTCTGATCTTCGTGTTTCCGGTGATCGGCCTGGCCAGCTGGCATGCCTATCGCGATTTGGTGCCAGCTTCCCCAAAGGCATCCGTGGACACTGCCGACTAACAAGCTAGTCTGCGCGGTGAATGGCACGTCGAGTTGCCGTACAGGGAGTTGAAGCATGCATCCACGTCAAATCGCCGCCCAGAGTCCTGACAAAGCGGCCTATATCATGGCCGAAACCGGCGAGACGGTGACATTCGGCGAACTGGAAGACCGCGCCAACCAGATTGCCCATGCGCTGCGCGACCTTGGTCTGAAGGTCGGCGACACGTTCGCGATCTTTGCGGAAAACTCTGCCCGCTTCTTCGAGATCTGCTGGGCGGCGCAGCGATCAGGGCTGTACTATGTGGCGATTTCCTCGCGTCTGACGGCGCCGGAAGTCGAGTATATCATCAAGGATTCCAATTCGCGCCTGCTGATTGCCTCACACGGGCTGGGCGAGGTTGCCAAGGAAGCCAAGGCCCTGACCGCGTGCGAGGCCTACTGGTCGATTGATGGCGAGATTGACGGGTTCGACCCGCTCGAAACGCTCAGCGCGCGCTATCCAACTACGCCGATCCCGGATGAGCGGGCCGGCGCCGACATGCTGTATTCCTCCGGCACAACCGGACGGCCAAAAGGCATCCGCCCACCGCTGCCGGAAGATCCGGCCATTGATGCGGTCAATGTCCTGATGCAAATCGCCCAAGGCCTATTCAAGGCCCAGCCGGACGGTGTCTATCTTTCGCCTGCCCCGCTTTACCATGCCGCGCCACTGCGCTGGTCAATGACCATGAACCGCCTCGGCAATACGCTGGTCATCATGAAGAAGTTCGATGCTGAAACCTACATTTCGCTGATCGAGAAATACAAGGTGACCCATACCCAATTGGTGCCGACCATGTTCGTGAAGATGCTCAAGCTGCCTGAAGAGGTCCGCGCCAAGTATGACGTGTCCTCGCTGGTCTCGGCCGTGCATGCGGCCGCGCCCTGCCCGATCCCGGTCAAGCAGCAGATGATCGAATGGTGGGGCCCGGTGATCGAGGAATACTATGCCGGCTCGGAAGGCAATGGCATGACCTGGGCCAATTCCGAGCAATGGCTGGCCCATAAGGGCACGGTTGGTTACCCGGTCTGGGGCGAGTTGCACATCTGTGACGAGAGCGGCGATGAAGTGCCGGTCGGCGAAGAAGGCCAGGTCTATTTCGGCGGCACGCCCGCGCCGAACTATCACAATGACGAAGAGAAAACCAAGGGCGCGCTCAACCCGAAACATGCCGATTGGTCATCGCTCGGCGATGTCGGCAAGGTTGACGCGGACGGCTTCCTCTACCTGACCGACCGCAAGGCCTTCATGATCATTTCCGGCGGCGTGAACATCTACCCGCAGGAAGCCGAGAACATCCTGATCACCCACCCATCCGTGGCTGATGTTGCAGTGATCGGCGTGCCGGACGAGGAATTCGGCGAGGCGGTGAAGGCCGTTGTCCAGCCGATGCCGGGCGTCGAGGGCAATGCAGCGCTGGCCGATGAGCTGCTGGAATTCTGCCGCAGCCATCTGGCCAAGATCAAATGCCCGAAAAGCGTGGATTTCGACCCCGAACTGCCTCGCCATCCCACTGGAAAACTGTACAAACGTCTCGTGCGTGATCGCTATTGGGGCAACAAGAACAGCCGTATCGTCTGATCGGCACCGCATTCAACTTACTGGAGACCAAAATGGCAAACCCTGTAGAAGTCGCTTATGACGATCTTGAATCCCTGGTCGGCAAGGAAGTCGGCGTATCCGACTGGCACACGATCGACCAGGACCGTGTGAACCTGTTCGCCGATGCGACAGGCGACCACCAGTGGATCCACGTCGATGTCGAGCGCGCCACCAAGGCCCTCGGCAGCCCGATTGTCCATGGCTACCTGACCCTGTCCCTGCTGCCCATGCTGGGGCCTGAAGTAATGCGTGTGACCGGTACGACGCGCGGCATCAATTATGGTGCCAACTCGGTGCGTTTCACCAACATGGTGCCCGTCGGCTCTCGCCTGCGCATGCGCCAGACGGTGAAAGAAGTGAATGAGAAAGCCGGCGGCAAGCAGGTTATCTCAAATTGCGTTATCGAAATCGAAGGCCAGGAACGCCCGGCCTGCGTCGCTGAAACAATCACGGTGCTTTACGGCTGATCGTTTCGCCATTGCATGACGACAGAGAAGGCGGCCCTCATGGCCGCCTTTTCGCGTATGGACGTTTTTTTCGTCAAACGCCTGCGAATCTTTCGACATGATGCTAGCATTCATGCTTCGTGGTGGAGGACAAGACATGCATGGTGGCGCCTGTGCAGACTATGGTTTCCTGCTCGAAAATGGCATTGGCGGACCGGTCAATGCGGCACATTCAAGCTGGGCGCAGCAGCGCGCCTGCCAGGGCGGCATCACACAAGCGTGTTGAGGCCAAGCCAATTTACCCCCTATAGTGGGGTCAGGTCGCGAGGAGAACAAACCCCATGCCAGACAAGATTTCCCGCACCGATGGCGAATGGCGCGAAATCCTGACGCCTGAACAGTTTCGTGTTGGCGTCAAGGAAGGCACCGAGCGCGCCTTCACGCCCGGCAGTTTCAATGATGAAAAACGTGACGGCACCTATCATTGTGTTGGCTGCGGCACCCCGCTCTGGTCTTCCGAGCACAAGTTTGACAGCGGCACTGGCTGGCCAAGCTATTACCAGCCCATCGCCCCGGACCGGGTCGCGACGAAGACCGATTTCAAGCTGATCTATCCGCGCCGCGAATGCCATTGTGCGACGTGTGGCCTTCATATGGGCCATGTTTTCAAGGATGGCCCACCCCCGACTGGCGAGCGCTGGTGCATTAATGGCGTGGTGCTGGATTTCCACCCCAAACAGGACTGAAACGCCTGTCTGGACATCTCACCATTGCGGGCTAGCTTGCGCGCAGACGTTCAACCAATTGCGGAGATTTTCATGCGCCTTTCCTCACTTCTGGCAGGGGCTGCCAGTCTTGCCGTTCTGACCAATTGCACGAGCCAGGAAACCACGCCGCGCGCGCCGGTGAACGTCGATACACCGCCCCCCGTTACAGAAGCAGAGGATACGTCCGTGACAGTGACCCCACCGATTGCCAAGCGCGAACCTGTGACCATCGAACAGGTCGGACGCACCCGGGTTGATGCGTATCAGTGGCTCAAGGATGAAAACTGGCAACAGGTCATGCGCGACCCGAGCGTGCTGCGCGCCGATGTTCGCGAATACCTGGAAGCTGAAAACGCCTACACAAAGGCGAAGCTCGAAGACCCACTGGACGCGCTGAAAACCGAATTGTTCGAGGAAATGCGCGGGCGGATCAAGGAGGATGACAGCTCGCTGCCGGATGTCGATGGTCCATACGCCTATCTGAGCAAGTACCGCGAAGGCGGTGAATACCCGATCTTTGCGCGCCGCCCGGCCACGGATATCTATGCCGAGGATGCCACCGATGAAATCCTGCTCGATGGGGACGTCCTGGGCAAGGACAAGGCCTATTTCAGCTTTGGCGCGCTGGGCCACTCGCCCGATCACAAGCTGGTGGCCTATGCCTATGACGACCAGGGCTCGGAATATTACACCATCAAGTTCCGCGACACAGCAACCGGTGAAGACCTGCCCGACGAAGTGACCGGCACGGCGGGGAATTTCACCTGGTCGGAAAACAGTGATGCCATCTACTGGGTTGAGCGCGATGACAATGGTCGCTCGGTCGCGGTGCACCATTACAAGATCGGCGCCGAGGGCTCGACCGAGATTTATCGTGAGCGCGATCCGGGCTTCTTTACCGGCGTCGGCAAGTCACAATCAGGCAAGTACATCTTCATCAGTGTCGGTGACCAGGTCACGACCGAAACCTGGGCCTTCCCGGCCGATGCCACAGACCCGGCCCCGACCGTCATCGCCCCGCGTGAAACCGGCGTCGAATACAATGTCGAGCATTGGGACGACAAGTTCATCATCACGACCAATGATGGCGGCGCCGTTGACTTCAAGATCGTCACGGCCCCGATCGATGCCCCCGGCAAGGAGAACTGGACCGAGCTGGTGGCGCACCAACCCGGTGCCTTGATCCTCGGGATTGACGTGCTCAATGATTACATGGTGCGTACGGTGCGCGTCGATGGCCTGCCGCGCGCGGTTATCCGTGAGCGAACCAGCGGCACTGAAAGCGAAATCGCGTTCGAGGAAGCCGCCTACGACCTGTCGACCGGGACGGGCTATGAGTACGACACAGACCTGATCCGCCTCGACTACTCTTCCCCAACCACGCCGGAACAGGTCTTCGATTACAACCTGAAGACCGGTGAACGTGTCCTGCGCAAGGAGCAGGAAGTCCCGTCCGGTCACAATCCGTCTGACTATGTGGCTGAACGGATCATGGCCGAGGCCCGCGATGGCGAGACCGTGCCGGTGACCATCCTGCGCCACAAGGATACCCCGGTTGATGGTAGCGCGCCGATGCTGCTGTATGGCTATGGTTCATATGGCATCACGGTTTCAGCGCGGTTCCGCACCACGCCGCTGGCCCTGGCTGATCGCGGCATGATCTACGCGATCGTTCACCCTCGCGGTTCCATGGCCAAGGGCTATCAGTGGTATCTCGATGGCAAGCTGAAGAAGAAGGTCAACACGTTCAACGACTATGTCGATGCTGGCAATTACCTCGTCGAGCAGGGCTATTCCACGCGCGGCAAGGTGGTCGGCATGGGCGGGTCTGCCGGTGGCCTGTTGATGGGCGCTGCCGTCAACCAGGACCCGGAACTGTTTGGCGGCATAATTGCTGCCGTACCTTTCGTTGACGTCATCAATACAATGTCGGACGAGAGCCTGCCGCTGACGCCGCCGGAATGGCCCGAATGGGGCAACCCGATCACCAGTGGTGAAGACTATGACACGATGATGGCCTATAGCCCGTACGATCAGGTCAGCGACCAGGCCTATCCGGCCATGTTGATCACCGGCGGCCTGTCTGACCCGCGCGTAACCTATTGGGAGCCAAGCAAGTGGGCCGCCAAACTGCGCCACGACGCCCCGAACGGCGGGCCTTACTTCCTGCGCATCAATATGGAAGCTGGCCATGGCGGCGCGTCTGGCCGGTTTGAGGGCCTGAAGGAAACCGCCCTGGAATTTGCCTTCGCCCTTGATACGGTTGGTCTGGCTGAGCGGACAGACTAGGGCTTCTAGAAGCCCGCGATATTTGCAATATGACGCGGCCTGGACCCAACGTTCAGGCCGCTTTCATAACGGTGGACAGACGCCATGACAAAAGCCCTCACAGGTATTCATGCCAGCTTCGAGCGCAACAACAAGACCTGCCCGGACCGGCAATGGCTGGCGCAGGCCATGCAGAAGATCGATGCGGAATATAACCGCTCTTCCGACACGCATTTGCACCGCTTGTCCGTGGTAAGCTTGCCGGGCATCGACATCTATCTGAAAGATGAGGCGATCCACCCGACCGGGAGCCTGAAGCACCGTCTGGCCCGTTCACTCATCCTGTATGGGCTGTGCGGCGGACGGATCGGGCCAGGAACAACCCTGATCGAAGCCTCGTCCGGCAGCACGGCGGTGTCTGAAGCCTATTTTGCACACTTGCTGGGCCTGGCCTTCATTGCCGTGGTGCCGAAAGGCACCTCGCCTCGCAAGCTTGCCGAGATCACGCGCTATGGCGGCCAATGCCACGAAGTCGAAGCGGGCGACATCTATGCCGAAGCGATCCGCCTGGAGCGTGAAACCGGCGGGTATTATCTCGACCAGTTCACCAATGCCGAACGAGCAACCGACTGGCGCAGCAATAACAATATCGCTGAAAGCCTGCTGGACCAGATGGCACTGGAGCCCCACCCCATCCCGACCTGGATCGTTGTCGGTGCAGGCACAGGCGGAACATCCGCCACGATTGGCCGCTATCTTCGCTATCGCTCCGAGGCCTACCAATCCAGCCGCGTCTGCGTGGCCGACCCGGAAAACTCGGTCTTCTTTGAGGGATACAAGTCCAATGACATGGCGCTGGCCACACCCTGCCGATCCATCATAGAAGGGGTTGGCCGCCCCCGCATGGAGCCATCCTTCCTGTGCCCGATCGTCGATCGCATGCTGAAAGTGGGGGATGCGGCCAGCCTGGCCACCATGCACTGGCTGAAACAACAGGCCGGGCGCCGTTGCGGCCCCTCCACCGGACTGAACCTCTACGCCACCTTGTTCCTCGCCCAGGAAATGGTTGAGGCGGGCGAGACGGGCAGCCTGGTGACGCTGATTTGCGACAGCGGTGAGCGTTATGAAGAGACCTGCTATGATGACGCCTGGCTGGCAGCCAATAACATCGACGTGGCGCCCTATCTGGAAGAGCTGAAAGCCTTTCAGACGCGATAGGATTTCCCGGCCTTTGCGGGCATTTACTGGCCAAACCCGTGATTACCCTCGCGGCCCCTCCGTAGACTCCCTGATTGTCTATCGAGGCGATGCAGGCGGTACTGAGCACCTGACAAGATCAGGGAGGCCAGAATGGACGGAAACTTTGCCCAGTTCCAGGCGGCAGAAGAAGACACAGGTGCTACAGGCGTGGACGGCGCATTCCGCGCTGAAGTGGCAGCCTTTCTCGACGAAGCCCTGACGGATGAATTGCGCGCCGCCGGGCGCGCGACGACAGGGTTGAAATCTTCGCCCGAGGCCTGCCGTATCTGGCGCGAGAAACTATATGACAAGGGCTGGCTTGCCTCGTCCTGGCCGGTTGAGCATGGCGGCACCGGCTGGAGTACCGAGCAAAGGCTCTATTTCGAGAATGCCTGTGCGGAGCATGACGCACCCGAGCTGAAATCATCTGGTATTCGCACCATTGGCCCGCTGATCATTGCCGAAGGCAGCCCGGCTCAGCAGGCCCATTACCTGCCGGCCATCCTGAAAGGTGAACATGAATGGTGCCAGGGCTTCTCCGAGCCTCGTGCCGGGTCGGACCTGTCGGCCCTCGGGCTGAAAGCCGAGCGTGATGGCGATGAATTTGTCCTGACCGGCTCCAAGGTCTGGACCAGCTTTGCCCAGTACGCGACGCACATGTTTTTGCTGGCGCGCAGCGATGCCGGGTCAAGCCGGACCCGCGGCCTCGTCTTCCTGCTGGTCAGGATGGATACGCCGGGGATCAATGTCCGGCCGATACGTTTCATAGATGGGGAATATGAGACCAATGAGGTCTTCTTTGATGGTGCGCGCGTTCCGGTGACTGATCGGATCGGGGAGATTGACGATGGCTGGAGTGTCGCCAAGCACCTGATGGCGATTGCCCGCTCCAACAACACGACGACGGGACAGCTGCGGCGTGCCCTGCGCGCCGTGAAGCGCGGTGCCGCTGCCCAGGACAGTGCCGACGCGATGATGCACATTGGCGACCTTGAGCGCCAGGTCGATACGTTCGAAGCGCTGGAAGCACAGGTTGGTTCCGGCCGGTTCGTGCTTGATGATGCACCCGCCTCTTCGGTCTTGAAATTGCGGGCCACCGAGTTGCTACAGGCGATTACCGAAGTCGGACTTGATCTCGACCCGCAGAGTGATTTCTCCAAGGCAAAATATTTCGCCACCCGCGCCGCCACCATCTATTCGGGAACCAGCGAAGTGCATCGCAATATTCTCGCCCGCGCCATCGGTTGCCCCTGAGGCCGATCCAGGCGGGCGAGACGGTCCCGAATAAAAAAAGCCCCGACCAATCTGGTCGGGGCTTTCTGTTTCAACTGTTTGCGTGATCAGCTGTAGATCTCGAACAGGCCAGCGGCACCTTGTCCACCACCGATACACATGGTGACAACACCGTATTTCGCCTTGCGACGACGCCCTTCCATCAGGATGGATCCGGTGCAGCGCGCACCGGTCATGCCGAATGGGTGCCCGATTGAGATAGAGCCGCCATTGACGTTGTATTTCTCAGGATCGATGCCGAGACGGTCACGTGAGTACAGGCACTGTGACGCAAATGCTTCGTTCAGTTCCCACAGGTCGATATCATCGACTTTCAGGCCGTGACGCTCGAGCAGGCGAGGAACGGCGAAGACAGGACCGATGCCCATTTCATCCGGATCACAACCGGCCACGTTGAAACCCATGAAACGGCCCAGTGGCTCTATACCGCGTCGCGCCGCTTCTGCAGCTTCCATGACGACAACGGCAGCCGCGCCGTCAGACAGCTGTGAGGCGTTACCAGCCGTGACGTACTTGCCTTCCTTGACCTGCTGGCCACCGGCGAAGACCGGCTTCAGGCCCGCCAGGGTTTCTGCTGTCGTGCCTGGACGGTTACAATCATCGCGGTCAACCACGACTTCCTGATAGGTCTCTTCGCCGGTTTCCTTGTTGCGCAGGACCATCTTGGTGGTCAGCGGCGCGATTTCCTCGGCCATGTAGCCTTTTTCCTGGAACAGGGCCGTGCGGCGCTGGCTTTCGGCAGAATACTCGTCCTGGTATTCACGAGACACGCCATAGCGCTCGGCAACGATTTCCGCCGTTTCGATCATCGCCATCCAGACGGCTGGCCATTTTTCGAACAGGCCTTCTTCGACGATACGGTGGCGGTTGGTCTTACCGGAATGAGCAACCAGGGACAGGCTTTCAACGCCGCCGCCGACAGCCACCGGTGCGCCTTCATGAACAACGGTATGGGCCGCGTTCGCGATGGCTTGCAGGCCAGATGAGCAGAAGCGGTTGATGGTGGCGCCTGCTGTGGAGGATGGGCAGCCAGCTGCCAGCGCGATGTTGCGCGCGACATTCATGCCGGTTGCGCCTTCTGGCTGAGCCGATCCGAAGAACACATCCTCGACGGCAGCAGCTTCAACGCCAGCACGCTCAAGCGCGGATGACATTACATGGGCCCCCATGACGATCGGGTGGGTGTCATTCAAGCCACCACGGTGGGTTTTGGTCATACCCGTGCGGGCAGTGGAAACGATTACGGCTTCGCGCATGGTGATAATCTCCTGTCACAGATGTTGTTGCGGCGCACCCTAACTGTGGAAATCAGCCAGCGCTAGGGGTTACGTTGACGTCAAGGCGAAGGACGTCGGGGAAAGCACCTTCACGAATGCGTAATTGACGCTAGGATGCTCTCGCACACAGGGAGACGCGACGATGAGCATTTTCAAATTTGCAAAAACCAAGGGCAAGGAGCTGATCGCAGAGCGTGACCGCGTTGCCGAGCGGGCCATCCGAAAGGAGGTTGATGACCTCGGACTGGGCGAAGGGCTTGGCAATGATTTCAAGGTCGCCGTGGACGGGTCCAAAGTCACGGTTTCAGGCAAGGTGCCGGACCAGGCCACGAAAGAGAAGATCATCCTGGCGGCAGGCAATGTCGGTGGTATTGGTGAAGTGGAAGACGCCATGAAAGCCAGGAAATCTGGGGAGGATGCTGTCTTCTACACCGTCAAATCCGGTGACACGCTCTCCAAGATCGCCAAACGCTTTCTCGGGAATGCCATGGCCTATCCTGACATTTTTGAAGCCAACACACCAATGCTGACCCATCCCGACAAGATCTATCCGGGCCAGGTGCTGCGCATCCCCGGCGCACAAGCCAAAGCGTGACACCTTGATTTCACCCGGCTTTACCCGGCAGATGGCGGCCTATAATCGCTGGCAGAACACCAGCCTGTACAAAGCCGCCAGTGGCCTGAGCGAGGCTGATCGGCGGCTGGATCGTGCGGCGTTCTTCAACTCGATCCACAAGACGCTGGCCCACCTCGTCTGGGCAGACCGGATATGGCTGTCCCGGTTCGGGGCCTGTGACGCCCCTGCCGGCGGCATTGCAACATCGACAGAGTGGCTGGATGATTGGGCCGAACTGAAAGCCGCGCGCCAGGAGACAGACCAGACACTGATCGACTGGACCCGCACGCTAACAGATACGGACATTGAAGGCGTGCTGGAATGGTATTCCGGGGCCGCCGGCAAACAGGTGTCGCGCCCCAGGTGGCTGCTCATTCAACACATGTTCAATCACCAGACCCACCATCGCGGTCAGGTTCACGCCATGTTGACGGCGGCGGGTGCGCGCCCGGACGATACGGACTTGTTTCTGATGCCGGATCAGGCCAACTGAACGCGACCAAGCAAACTGAAAGACCATCATATGCGCATCTCTCCATGGACCTGCGGACTGGCCTTCAGCCTGCTCGCCGCCTGCACGAACAGTGATCGAGACGAACCAACCGTGCCGCGCGAAACGGTGGAAGCCGTGACTGAAACGGCGGCGCATGATCACCATGCCCCGGGCAAATCAACCGGCCTGGCTGATGCAACTGAATTGATCCTGCCGACCACACCAATACCGGAAGATGCCGATACCAGCCATGACGGCACGCCGCGTGACGATTATGGCCGACCCTATACGCATGCCGCTTTGGGCCAGCCCCTGCCTGCCTTTTCCGGCCTGGATGATCGCGGCGAGCCGTTCACCTCGACCGCTTTGCTCGGGCGCTGGACGGTGATCGAGGTCTGGGGCCTGTGGTGTCATGACAGCATGCGCGATGCCCCCTTCGCGGCGGCGCTGGCGCGAGCACTGGACCAGGATCCCGATGTGGACATGATGACAATCCATACCCCGCAAAAACCGGAAACGGCCGATCAGGCCTTTGGTGACTATGGCTCTGTCGCGGCCTATTTCGCTGACAAGGGTTACCGCATCCCCACCGTGATCGACACGGATGCCTCCATCCGCGCCGATCTGATGATCCGCTGGACGCCGTCCTATATGCTGATTGCGCCGGATGGCAGCGTCCAGGCCTTCCGCACCGGGCTGAGCGACGCCGATGGCGAGCCGGTCAAGGATTTTGTCCGCCAGATTTCAGAGATCCGTGGCGCCTGGCCGACCCTGCCATAGAGGCGCACTGGCCCGCGGCCACCTGCCTGATTTCCGTGCAGCTTCACGCAACCGTACAGGCGTACGAGAGAAAGGCCGCATTTCCGCCCCTTTTACCGGGAATTCATGTGGCTACAGTGTGAATCCCCTTTGAAACTTCGCCCGTCAGGGGGTATTACCAAGTCGTTTACAACCAGAACAAGGTAACCTCCCTGATGCTGCATCCTTCGACCAAGAAACTTGTCGACCGGCTCGCCGAAATGACCGAGCTGGGTAAGCTGTCCTGGACAGAGGGCGAGCGCGGGCCGATCTATTCGACCGAGGGATACAGTGTTCATTTGAGCCTTGAGACGGGCGACCTGCTGATCACCAGCAAGGACGGAAAGGAACTGGAACGCGCCAGTGCCAGTGACCTCGGCGCAACGCCGAACGATAATGGCGAGACCTATGCCGCGACTTTCGAAACCATGGCGCGCCAGGCCACGCGGATTGCCCGCGGGACTGAGGATGCGATTTCCAACCTGCTCGCCGGGATCGAACAGGAGACAGCCGAACCGGTCGATGAGCCGGTCGAGGCCGTCGAGCTGACCAGCGAACCAGAAGACATCGCCGACGAAACGGATATTGCGAGCGTCGCCGAATTCGACACTGACGAGCCTGAAGAAACGGTCGAAGCGGTGAGTGAAGAGGTTGAAGCCGCAACGTCCGAGGATAGCCCTGAACCTGCCCCCATTGCTGACGAACCCGCTTACGAACCCGTTGAAGAGGCCAGCCTGGAAGAGGCGCATGCGCCAGAGGCCACAGAGGAACCCGTGGTTGAGCCGGATAGCACTACAGATGTCAGCGCCGCCGTCGCGCGCTTGGCCCAGGAGGTCAACACTCGCGACGAAACGGCAGAGGCCGCACCGGCTGAAACGCAAGCCCCCCTTGCCGCCGTGGACGCGCCAGCACCGGCGCACCAGTACGTACCGTTTGGCCTGAATGGACACGACCCGGAGAGCGCCCATGAGAGCGATGAGGGCTTTGTACCGATCTCCGAAACGGGGATCGAAGACACAATCGAAGACGATAC
>CBDUKI010000025.1:0-16002 GCA_965367765.1 uncultured Henriciella sp. | reverse complement strand
GATCATTGAACTCGTAAGTGAAGTCTCCATAGAGAGAGAAGTTTTCTTTCTGCTGCGCACCGGCCTGATAGACCGTCAGGCCAAGACCACCAAGGATCACATCAAAGTCCCCGCTGGCATTGCCATCAAGATAATAGGCACCGAGCACGCCCGACAGTGGTCCATGGTCAACCAGAAGCTGGAATTCCTGGCTGAATTGGTCATCCATATAGGTGGCGGGCACGTCGAAATCATTTTGCGGGAGCGCATCGAAGTCAATCGGCGTGACCGTTTCACCTTCGCGATAGGCCGTGATGGATTTGACGGTGTAATTGTCGTTGATGTTCCACTCGGCAGTCAGTGAGTAGCCTTCGGTTTCAACCGAATTGCGGTCACCGATACCTGCACGTGTATCATAAACATCGCTGGTGACCGGCAAGGTACCGTCGGCGCTTGGAATCAGGCGATGGCCATGCTTGGCGCTGGAATCGTCTTCCGAGCGATCATAAGCGAAACGCATGAAGAAATCGCTGGATGGCTGCCACTCGGCGCTGACGCGATAGGCCAGAACATCCTTGTCATAGTGATCAGCGCCGGTGTTCAGGTTCTCACCGAACCCGTCTCTCGTATACTTGGCAACAGCGCCACCAATGGCAAACGTCTCGCTGAGCGGCACTGAACCAGACAAGACACCATCCAGCTGCCCATAGTTACCCACATTCAGCTTTGCCTTGAAATCCGGCTCACTGCCGAGCTTCTTGGTGACGTATTTGATAGCACCACCAATCGTGTTGCGACCGTAAAGTGTACCTTGCGGACCCCGCAGCACCTCGATGCGCTCAATGTCAAAAATATCCAGGATCGCCCCTTGCGGACGCGCTACGTAGATATCGTCCACGTAAAGACCGACACCCGGCTCAAAGCCCCAGACCGGGTCTTGCTGGCCAACGCCGCGGATGAAGGCGATCAGGGTGGAGTTAGAACCACGGGCCACTTCGATCGTGGCGTTCGGGGTCGAACGCTGGATCGTGGTGATGTCGACCGCACCAGTGGCTTCAAGCTGCTCCGCACTGAAAGCAGACACTGACAGAGGCACGTCTTGCAGGTCTTGCTCGCGGCGCTGGGCCGTGACGGTAACCGCACCCAGGCGGCGTGACTCATTGGCTTCTGTCTCTGCGTCGCTGTCTTGCGCCCAAGCGCCGGCATAGCCGGTGGTCAGGGCGATCGCCGAAACGAGGCCCAGCCGAAAGGGATTGGTGATGCGTGTCTTCATGGTTTCCTCCAACGGACATTTTTCCGATTGTCGCAAACCCTAATGGCGCAGCGAACGCTGACCACGACAGGAAGCGTCACCAGGAGTGAACACTTTCGCTCAGCCCGTTAATGGGAGACGATCAGGCCTGGTCGCGAACTTTGCGGGCAAAGGCTGCCGGGGTCTGGCCCTTCCAGTTCTTGAAGGCGCGGTTGAAGGCACGAATATCGGAATAATCGAGGTGCTCTGACACTTGCGAGACGGACTGGCCCTTGCGCAGCATGCGCTCGGCTTGTTCGAATCGCGCCTGATGGATCAAGCCACGGAAGCTCACGGCCTCCTCACTGAGGCGGCGTCTGAGCGTCGCCGTGCTGACCCCAAGCCGTTTGGCCACGTCACCCTGCTGATGCATCCCCCCCGCGACCAGCTCCAGCGTGCGCGCCTTGAAAGTACGATGACCATGTTCAGAGGTGCGTTGTTCAAGCTGGTTGATCACCCGTGCGAACACCCCATCGGCGCTCAGGTCTACGCCCGCCATGGCAGGGATTGGCAGGCTCGCCATGGGATAGTCGAACACCAGTTCGTACACGCCGTGCCCATATTGCAATGGCGCGCGCCAATAGCCCAGCTGGCCAACACCTTCTGAACCACGCGACCGGCGCAGGCGCACCTTCCTGAGTGCCTTGCTGGCAACACCATTGGTCAGGCTATCGAGTAGGCAATGAACCTTGATCAGCAAGCAATCGCCGATGAAATGGGTCAGTTCATCATCCTGGCGAAACCGGTATGGAAAGGCTGAATCGTCGACAACAAGCGTGACGAATTCCTGACTCTGGCGAACGGAATTATAGGAATCTCCATGCACCATGTTTGAATAGTCCGCCAGGCTGGCAATCGCGTCCTGCAGGGTTCTGACCTGCTGAACCTGTGCGACCATGAAGCTGCCGGTCTTGTAGATCAGCTTGCGCTCCGAGAGTTGCGCCGTCAGGTCGTCCAGCAAACGGGCAATATCGCGCTGGATGCGATAATAATCCACCAGCGGCAAGGGTGTGTCCGGCGCGGTTTTGTCCATGCCGTCAGGCAATCCGAGAAGGCGCAGGATCTCATCGACCTCCACGCCGCTCTCAAGCGCCGAACGAAGCATCGGCTCAACCTGTCTGAACTCTATTGTCGGCATGGAAGCGTTCATCATTCCACGTTCACATCCTTGAATCACACTTGCGCCATGCATGCTGCATACCATGGTGACCCTACCAGAGTTCGCGATAAAATCGAGACTGCTGGACAGCGACCTTCGGCGTATGTCCATGCCGGAAACACTTGCATCCAGCGCCGCGCCGGGCCTAACTTCCTCCAATCACGGGCAAGGGTCGCAACATGATACCGATCAATACCAGCTTTCCCGCTTTCCGCACGAAAGGGGTCACGAAGGTATATGGCGAGGGTCCGGCTGCCGTGCATGCGCTGCGTGGGGTCGATCTTGAAATCCCCAGTGGTGAACTCGTCGTCCTGCTTGGTGCCTCCGGGTCTGGCAAGTCCACATTACTCAACATTCTGGGTGGGCTTGACCGTGCAACAGATGGCGAAGCGCATTTCTATGATCAGGACCTGACGGCCATGAACGATGGCATGCTCACGCGCTATCGGCGTGATCATGTCGGCTTCGTCTTCCAGTTCTACAATTTGATGCCGAGCCTTACCGCGCAGGAAAATGTCGAACTTGTGACCGAGATATCAGGACATCCGATGGATCCTGGCAAGGCACTGGAACTGGTCGGCCTGGACAAGCGCCGAGATCACTTCCCGGCAGAACTGTCAGGCGGGGAACAACAGCGCGTGGCGATTGCCCGCGCCGTCGCCAAGCGCCCGACAGTCCTGTTCTGCGACGAACCAACCGGAGCGCTGGATTCGACAACCGGACGGCAGGTTCTGCGCGTCCTGCAGGACATCAACCAAACCCTGGGCACGACGGTGATGATCATTACGCATGCGGCCGCCACAGCCCAGATGGCCCACCGCGTGATTGATATGTCGGATGGGGCGGTAAGAGAGATCACCGAAAATGATACTCGGCTTTCAGCAGAGGAAATCATCTGGTGAGCCCATTGGATCGCAAGCTCGGGCGGGACCTCTGGCGCATGAAAACCCAGGCGCTGGCTATCGCCCTGGTCATCGCGGTTGGCGTGCTCTTGCAGGTGATGATGGGCGGCCTGGTCAATTCGCTCGAACAGACGCGCGACGCTTATTATGATCGCTATCGCCTCGCCGACGTTTTCGCCCCGGTCAAGCGGGCCCCGGCGCACGTACTCAACCGTATCACTGATCTTGAGGGTGTGGCGGCCGTCGAAGGTCGCGTCATCGGGGGCGCATTGATCGATATAGACGACCAGGCCGTTCCCGTGCAGGCGCAGGCCGTCTCCCTGCCTGATTTTCACACCCCTCGGCTGAACGACATCCACCTTGTCGAAGGCCGGCGCATAGACCCGCGACGACATGATGAGATCCTGTTGCTGAAGAGCTTCGCCCAGGCGCATGATCTCGGGCCAGGGGATGAATTGTCCGCGACGATGAACGGCACGCGCCGCACGTTCAAGATTGCCGGCCTGGCACAGTCACCGGAATTTCTTTATTCGACCGCACCGGGAGAACTGGTCCCTGATGACGCGCGTTTCGCTGTCATCTGGCTCAGCGAAAAGGCTCTCGCTGCGGCCTATGATGTCGACGGGGCCTTCAATGAAGCCCTGGTCGCGCTGGATCGCGGGGCAAACCCGATCCAGGTGCGCGATGCGGTCGACCGGCTGCTGGAGCCCTATGGCAGTATCGGCGCCTACACTCTGGAGGACCAATACTCAAACCGCTTCGTCACTGAGGAAATTTCCGGCCTGAAAGTGTCATCAGCCAGTGTTCCACCCGTCTTCATGGCGGTTGCCGCATTCCTTCTCTACATTGTCATTTCCCGCATGATTGAAGCCGAGCGCATGCAGATAGGCCTGCTCAAGGCGTTCGGCTATTCCAGCCTGGAAGTCGGAATACACTATCTCAAGTTCATCCTCACCATCGCGATTGGCGGGGCCAGTCTCGGATGCATTCTCGGTATCCTCTCGGGCCAGGCGATGGCCAGCTATTATCAGGTCTATTACAAGTTCCCGTTCCTGGTTTTCACCATCGTTCCATCAAACATCATCACTGCGATTGGCGTTTCAGTGCTCGCCGCCTCGGCGGGCGGATTGTTCGTGTTGCGCAAGGTCTTCGCCCTGACGCCGGCGGTCGCCATGCGCCCACCTGCACCGCCAGATTATTCCCGCTCCGCCGGTTTGTCTGAAACGGTCAAGCGTCTGCTCGACCAGCCAAGCCGGATGGTGGTCCGGCGCATCATTCGCCACCCGTTCCGAACCCTGGTGGCGATCTCGGGCATTGCTGCAGGCATGGGCCTTTCGGTTGCCATGCTTGGCGTCATGAGCGGGTTCGACCGCACCATCGACCTGACATTCTCGGTAATTGACCGCAGCGATGCGACCGTCACCTTTGTCGACCCGTTTGGCCAAAACACAATCTATGCCCTCAAGCGCCAACCCGGCGTGATTGAGGTCGAGCCGTTTCGGGCTGTCTCGGTGGTCATGCGAAACGGAAACCGGACACATCGCGGATCGATTTCCGGTTTGGTGCCCGAGCCACGCCTGAGCCGTGCCATGACTGACAAAGTGATGCCGATCTACATTCGCAGCGATGGCATCATCCTGTCGCAATCACTGGCCGACAAACTGGCCATCGGGCCGGGGGAAATCCTGTCCGTTGAAGTCCGCGAGGGGCGCCGTCCCGTACTCGACATACCGGTTGTCGGCACGTCGCAATCCCTGCTCGGTGCACCCGCCTACATGGAGCTGGAAACGCTCAATCGGGCCATGAATGAACCAGGCCGTGTATCGGGGGCCTATCTGCGCCTCGACGGGCACCAGGCCCAGAAGGTCTATGAAGACCTCAAAGACATGCCCGTGGTTGCAGGTGTCGGCCTGCGCATGGATGCCCGCGACGCGTTCATGAAAATCATGAACTCTGGCGCAGGTGCCGTGCGATACATCATGGCGATGATCGCGGGCATCATCACGTTCGGCATCGTCTTTAATTCCGCCCGGATCGCCTTTGCAGAACGCGAGCATGACCTGGCCAGCCTGCGCGTCATCGGCTTCACCCGTGGTGAGGCTGCGTTCGTCCTGCTTGGCGAACTGGCCGTGATAACCCTTCTGGCCCTGCCGCTTGGAAGCCTGTTTGGTCTCGGCCTTGCAGGTGCCATTGCGAAAGGATTCAGCACTGACCTGTATTCCATACCGGCACAGGTCGGTACGAGCAGTTTTGCTATCGCAGCCATGGCGATACTTGCTGCAAGTTTGTTTTCCGGCTGGTTGGTCAAGCGTGACGTCGATCGTCTCGACCTCGTATCAGCCCTTAAATCGAGAGAGTGAAGATGGCTAAGCCAAAGACCAGAAAATCCTCCCGCAAGTGGGTCACCATCGCAGTGGTCGCCATGCTCACGGTCGGCTTCGTCTATGCCTTCTGGCCGCGTGCGACACCGGTTGATATCGGCACGGTCGCACGATCACCAATGACACTCACCATCGATGAAGAAGCGCGCACGCGTGTTCGTGACGCCTACGTCGTATCGGCCCCGATCGCCGGGCATTTGCTGCGGGTTGAGGTGGACCCAGGTGATGCGGTCGTCGGCGGCGAAACCGTCATCGCGCGCATGCTTGCCAATCCCCCATCAGCCATCGATGTGCGAACACGTGAGCAGGCCCGCGCTGGCGTAGACATTGCCCTGGCGGGCCTACGGGTGTCTCGGGCGGACCTGAACAAGGCCCTGGCCGACCAGGATCTTGCAAATGCCGACCTGGCCCGCGCCCGTACTTTGGCCGCCACCGGGACAGCATCGCAGGCCGCGCTCGACCAGGCCGAGCGCCTGGCCCGCGCCGCCAATGCTTCCGTCGATACCGCCAAGGCCGCCATCTCGATGCGCGAAGCGGAACTGGCCAATGCCCGCGCCCGTCTGATCGGGTTTGACCAGCCCCCCAGCGGGGGCGGCCTTGCCGAGGCTCCTGATGCAACCATCCCGCTCAGTGCCCCAATATCAGGTCGCATCCTGCGGATCATACAAGAAAGCGAGACCACGGTTGCGCCCGGACAACCCATTCTTGAAATTGGCGACATCTCAAACGACCTGGAGGTTGTCGCCGAACTATTGTCGACTGACGCTGTGCAAGTGTCCCCCGGAGATCGCGTGATAATCGACAATTGGGGCGGGCAACCTCCGCTAAATGGCATTGTTGAACGGATCGAGCCTTGGGGCTTCACCAAATTCTCGGCACTTGGCGTTGAGGAGCAACGGGTCAACACGGTGATCCGCTTTACCGATCCGCTTTCGGCCCGTAGCAGCCTGGGGCATGGCTACCGTGTTGAGGCCAGGATCGTCGTCTGGGAATCGGACCAGGCCTTGATCGTACCATCTTCAAGCCTGTTCCGATCAAACGGGGGCTGGGCCGTGTTTACGGTCGAGAGCGGACGTGCCCGACTGACCCCGGTGGAGATTGGCCATAATAATGGCCTGCAGGCCGAATTGCTCAGCGACCTGCCAGAAGGCACCCGCCTCATTCTCTATCCAGGCCCCGGCCTGCAGGAAAATGCGCGCGTCACACAGCGCTATACCGGCGGCTGATCCTGCGCGTTTGAAGCAAGGCTGAACCAGCCCCTTTCAACCGGCAGGAACCATTGCTATATTAGCCGTGTTCTTCGGAACTATGGCAATAAACGCGCGTGTAATAAGCGGTTCGGACCCGGGGGCGGTACCCGGCGTCTCCACCAAAACCTCCGTCATTAGCGGAGCCTGGGGACGAAATAGGATCGACGGACGTGTAAAGACGAGGCCTTTGCCCGCTTGAGCTGCGTTAGAAGCTCAATCAACAATAGTTGCTAATGACAACTTTGCTGAAGGCGAACTGCTCGCAGCCTAGTCTGCGCTCGGTTTTCCGAACTTAACTCCTTAGGCTTCAGCGCTTAAGGCGGGGCCCGGAGGCGCCTGGCAACAGAAGCCTCCACTTTCCCTTTTCCACTGCAGGCCATCGCGCGCAATTCGGGCGGCGGCGTTCACATTTCATTTCAGTTCGCCACCATTTGGCTCGAAACGCCGATCCTGCGCAGCACCGCCTTTCCTGCAGCATTTTTTACAGCACAGCCGACCAAGCCTGTGGATTGCCCGGTGAGGCGAACTTGCAGTTTTCGCTCGCCTGACGAATGAAGGTCATTGAAGCGCCCGACCTGCGGGTTTAGGGATAGCGCAACAGGAGATGAAGATGACGGATTATATCGGGTATGAAGCGCTCACCCAGGCTGCAATGCGCGTCGTGGTACGCGAAGCCATTCGTCAGGCCGCTGGCAACAATACCCCGCCCGGTGAGCATCATTTCTACATTACCTTCCGATCCAAGGCCCCGGGCGTGAAGATGGCCGACGAACTGGTTGAGCGGTTCCCGGATGAAATGACAATCGTCATCCAGCACCAGTATTGGGACCTGGAAGTCCATGACGGCCATTTCGAGATCATTCTCAAGTTCAATGGCGTCCCGCAACACCTCTCCATCCCGTTTGCCGCCATGACACGTTTTGTCGATCCAGCCGTAAATTTTGGCATCAACTTCGAAAAAGTCGATGCCTCCGGCGATGCCGCGATCATTTCCCCGGCCGGAGACGCTGCTGAAGCCGACCAGACCGAAACCACACCTGGCGAAGCAACTGAAACCGTTGTCAGCCTGGATGCCTTTCGCCGGAAATAATCTGCCATGAGTGACTCCAAACCGACCGCGCCACCCGCGCGCAGCGATGCTGACATGCTGGCGCGTTTCCAGAACTCGAAGAAACGCCCCCCGTGCTCCGACACACTGGGCATGCGCCTGACCGAAGTGGAACAGGCCGCCAAGCGCATCCGCATGGATTTCGACGTGCCGCAAATGTTCGCCAATCCGACCGGGGCCGTACAAGGCGGTTTCATCGCCGCCATGATGGATGAAGCAATGAGCACATGCTGCATCATTGCTTCCAACGTCACCATGACGGCACCAACATTGGAGATGAAGACCTCCTACCTGCGTCGCCTGATGCCAGGTAAGTCGCATGTCGAGGCAAGAATCCTGAAATGGGGACGCTCGGCAGCGTTCATGGAGGCTGAGTGTTTTGACCATGAGGGCAAACTGGTTGCCAAGGCGACCGCAACAGCCCTGCCCATGCCGTTCAAACGCCTGTCATGAGCGAGATCGCCCCGACTCGACGTGCCTACTGGGACGAAACCCTGACCGCCGATGAAAAGCCGCCAGCGACCCAGTTCCTGGGGTTTGAACTGATCCATGTCGATGTCGAGCAAGGCATTTGCGAGGCCTGGTTCTGCCTGCCACAACAGGCCACCAATCCCGGTGGGCATGCCCAGGGTGGCTTTATCAGCGCAGCGCTTGATGAAGTCATGTCAGTGGCAGGTTCGGTTGTTCAGCCACCGCCAGCCATGTCTCCAACCTTGCAAATGACGACAAGCTTCATCCGGCCTGTACCGATTGGCCAACGCCTGAAGGGATGCGGACAAGTCGTCCGGCAGGGCAAGGCGGCGATCTTCACCGAAGGCTGGCTCTGGGACGAAACTGATCGCCTACTGGCGCAGGCCAGCGCCTCGTGCATACCGCGCTCACTGGGCTGAAGCAGGTCGACAGACCCTCAAAAAAATCGCTTGCGCAACTCTGCATTTGTGCGAATGCGGATTCGCGCGACGCCAGCGCGGGATTGTCCCGAAGGTCTTGTCGGGCGGCGCCCCGACCTCATCAAAGGTAAGTTCAGGCAAATGATGCTTGTTTCCTGCTATCTCGGCCCTTCAGCGATCGAAGGCCTGGGTGTTTTCTGCTCACAACCCATTCGAAAAGGCCAGCCGATCTGGACCCTGGACACACGGCTCGACCGTCTGATCCCGGTAACAGATTTCGCACAGATGGATGCGCGACTGCAAAACTTCCTGAAGCGCTATACCTATATCCGTCCGCACGACCTGGAACATTATGTGCTCGACGGTGATGAGGGCCGCTACATGAACCACTCAGTGCGCCCCAATACCGATTACCCCAATACCGACACAGGTTATGCGATGTGCGATATCCCAGCCCACACGGAACTGACTTGCGACTATCGCCAGTTCGATGTGAACGCACACGAATTCATGGCGTCGATCAGCCCGATCGGTGCCCAATTGAACCAGAATGTCAGTCTTTTGAACGGGACTGAAACGGCTTGATCAGCCGCGGAAGTGTTCAAGGATGGTCCATGCGCCAATCAGAACAAACCCGATCCCGGCCAACAGCTTCAGGGGAACGGCTGACAAGTATCGTTCAGCAGCCGTTCCCAAAGCTACCGCAACCATTGTAGACAGGACCAACGCCCCGCTTGCTGCAACAAAGACCAGCCACGGCGAATAGCTTTTCTCTGAGGCAAACAGCACAGTGGCCAACTGGGTCTTGTCACCCAGCTCAGCCAGGAACACGGTTATGAATATGCTGAAAAAGGCGGCAATCATGAGGCTGTCTCCAAGTCTGGTGGCCGCCTAGTCCATCATTTCGACCCGCATGTAAATGCCTTCGCGTTCGCCAACCCGCCGTTCAACCAGTAAGCGGGCAACCTGGTGATCATCGACAAAGACGTTGCCGGTCACGCTGTCGAGCAAGGCCTTGGCAAGATTGTCGAGATCCATCCACGGCGGATCGCCGACATATTCCATGATAATGTGAACCGCGTAGTCGCTGTGGCCCGGATGCAAGGGGGTGAAATCCTTGCGAAAGAACTCGCGTAACAGCGTCTTGTAATATTTCGCTTGTGTCGTCAGGCCGGTGCAGCGGATTTCAAGTGCGCCATCTTCGGTGATCCGCCCGCGAACCTTGCCTGCCTTGACCCAATCATCCATGCGGTCAGTAACTCCAGCCGGACAGTTCACGGCGGGCCACGTCCTCCAGCAAATCGATTGCCTGGGCGCTGTCATTCAGGCACGGCGCGGCGGAAAAGGCTTCCCCACCAGCAGCCATGAACTGGTCTTTGCCGACGATGGCCAGCTCTTCAAGCGTCTCCAGGCAATCTGAAACAAATGCCGGGGAAGCCACGACCAGTTTCTTGACGCCTTGCCCCGGCAAGGCTTCCAGGGTCTTGTCCGTATAAGGTTGCAGCCACTTGGTCGGCCCGAACCGACTCTGGAATGTCGTCAGGGCAAAGCCAGGCTCCCAGCCCAATTGCTCGCTCACCAGACGTGTCGTCTTCTGGCACTGGCAGTGGTACGGGTCGCCCTTGTCGAAATAGGCCTGCGGGATGCCATGATAGGACATCAGGACCCGGTCAGGCTGAAAGTCGAGACTATCAATATGCCGCTGGATCGAATTCGAGAGCGCGGTGACATAGGCCTCCGTATCAAAAAAGGCCGGTACGGTCCGCACCGCTGGTTGCCAGCGCAGTTTTCGCAAGGCCGCAAACGCCCGGTCATAGACACTGGCCGTCGTCGTCGCAGAATATTGCGGATAGAGCGCCATGACACAGATCCGGTCACATCCTTGTGCCTTGAGGGCCTTGAGCTTCGCATCAATCGACGGATTGCCGTAATTCATCGCGTATTCAACGATCAGGTCGTCATGGCCGATCCGTTCGGCCAGGGCTTCGGCCTGGCGGCGTGTATAGACCAGCAATGGGGAGCCTTCAGCCATCCAGATCTTCTTGTAGGCTTCAGCCGATTTACCTGGCCGGAACGTCAGGATCGGCCCCTGCAGGATCGGCTGCCAGAGGATTTGCGGAACCTCGATGACCCGCGGGTCGGAGAGAAATTCCGAGAGATACCGTCGCAGCGCCCAGTAGTCAGTGCCATCAGGTGTACCAAGGTTGACCAATAACAGGCCAACCTTGCCTTTGTTTATCGCGACATGGTCGGTAGGTTTGCTCAAAGGATGGTCGGTCATTCAGTGCCCGCTACAAAAGCGACAGGAGATATTGCTTGTAGTCATTGTTGTAGCCCAGGGCCAGCGTCTCCAACTGGTCCGCGCCAATGAACCCCATGCGCCAGGCAATTTCTTCCAGGCAGGCAATCTTGAATTTCTGCCGCTTCTCCAGCGTCTGCACGAAGTGAGACGCTTCCAGCAGACTGTCAAATGTCCCGGCATCAAGCCAGGCCATCCCTCGCGACAGCTCGGTGACCCGCAATTGCCCACGGTCAAGATAGGCCTGGTTGACGGAGGTGATTTCCAGCTCGCCACGCGCCGACGGCTTCACCTGCCGGGCGATGTCGACCACCTGATTGTCATAGAAATACAGACCGGTCACAGCCCAGTTGCTCTTCGGACGTGACGGCTTTTCCTCGATCGACTGCGCCCGCCCGGCCCGGTCAATCTCGACGATGCCGAACCGCTCCGGATCGTGCACACTATAGGCAAACACATTTGCGCCTTCGGTGAGCTTGCCAGCTTTCGCCAGCAAGGTGGTCAGGCCTGCGCCGTAGAAGATGTTATCCCCCAGGGCGAGGGCGCACGGGTCCGAGCCAATGAAGGTCTCACCGATCAAGAAAGCATCGGCAAGGCCACGCGGCCGGGGCTGAACAGCATAATGGAAACGTACCCCCCATTGCGATCCATCACCTAGCAGGGTCTCGAATTGCGGTTTCGACTCTGGCGTGGAAATGATCATGATCTCACGGATACCCGCCAGCATCAGCATGCTGATTGGATAAAAAATCAGCGGCTTGTCATAAATCGGCAGCAGCTGCTTTGAGATGCTGCGCGTCAGCGGATAGAGCCGTGAGCCCAGGCCACCTGCCAGAATGATACCCTTCATGTCCTATCCCCGTTCCAACCAAGTTTCGCCAGGCCCACCCAAGCGCTCCAGACAGTCTCTGACACCCGCCTGCCAATCGGGCAAGGTGATGGCCCAGTCCCGCGTCAGTTTGCCGGGGTCAAGACGCGAATTGGCCGGGCGCCGCGCTGGTGTCACGAACTCATCACTGGTTACGTCATTCACATGTGCGTATGGGCCACCTCGTGCGGCGCTTTCAGCAAAGATTGCACGCGCAAAATCAGCCCAACTCGCCGCCCCTGGTCCACTGAGGTTGTAAAGCCCCCAAGCGGCACTCTCAGGGCGCGCCTCGATCTGATGACACATGTTCAGGACCGCACGCGCAATATCAAGCGCATAGCTTGGACGCCCAACCTGGTCTGCAACGACGGAAACCGCATCACGGCTGTCTGCCAAACCCAGCATGGTCTTGAGAAAGTTCCGACCAAACGGGCTGTAGACCCAAGCGATCCGCAAGATCAAATGGGTTGGATTGGCCTGCTGTACAGCCTGTTCACCAGCCAGTTTGCTGCGCCCATAGGCATTGATCGGCGCCCAGGCATCATCCTCCCGGTAAGGTCGGTTCATCTGGCCATCGAACACATAATCGGTGGAAAAATGGATGATCGGCAGGCCCCGCTCAGCGCTTGCCTGAGCCAATCCACCTGCGCCCTGCGCATTCACCGCCATGGCCCCGGCTTCATCTGCTTCTGCCGCATCAACCGCTGTGTAAGCGGCGGCATTGATCACCAGGTCCGGTCTTACATCGTCCAGCGCGTATCGCAGACTGTCGCGGTCCCGGAGGTCCAGTTGCGGGCGCCCACGCAAGACCAGCTCATGCGGGCCTGCTTCCCCGCACAGGGCAAGACTGCGGGCAACCTGCCCCTTCGCACCAGCGACCAGTATCCGCATCAGTCTGTCGCTTCGTTGACCAGGCCCAGACGCTCCCCCTGGTAGCGGCGCGACCGCAATGGTTGCCACCAGTCGGAATGGTCGAGATACCATTGTACCGTAGTGCGCAGGCCAGTTTCGAACGTCTGCTCAGGGAACCACCCCAGTTGGCGCCGCAATTTCGATGCGTCAATGGCATAACGCTGATCATGACCCGGGCGATCCTCGACAAACCGGACCAGCTCCCGCCTGGAAACATTGCCAGGGCGCAATTCGTCCAGCAGGTCACAGATCTGTTCGATGACACGAAGATTGGTCTGCTCGTTCAGTCCACCCACCGTATAGGTCTCGCCAGGTTGACCAGCCTCTCCGATACGAACAAGCGCGCGAACATGATCATCAACATACAGCCAGTCGCGAATATTCTGCCCATTGCCATAGACCGGCAGGGCCTGGCCTTCCAGTCCGTTCAGAACCATCAACGGAATCAGTTTTTCGGGGAATTGATAAGGGCCGTAATTATTCGAGCAATTTGAGATCAATACTGGCAAGCCATAGGTGCGATGCCAGGCCATGACCAGATGATCGGAAGCCGCCTTGGACGCCGAGTAAGGCGATGACGGATCATAGCGCGTCATCTCGCTGAACAGGCCATTCTCGCCAAGCGATCCAAAGACTTCGTCAGTGGATACATGCAGGAAACGGAACCGGTCGCGGCGCGCGCCTGTCAGTCCATCCCAATAGGAACGTGCCGCCTCGAGCAGGTTGAACGTGCCCATGAAATTGGTTTCAGCGAAGGTTCGCGAACCGGTAATCGAGCGGTCCACATGGCTTTCTGCAGCCAGATGCATGACCATGTCGGGAGCTTCCGCTGCCATCACCGCGA
This sequence comes from uncultured Henriciella sp., assembly GCA_965367765.1. Classification (GTDB taxonomy): domain Bacteria; phylum Pseudomonadota; class Alphaproteobacteria; order Caulobacterales; family Hyphomonadaceae; genus Henriciella. Next base: position 2,119 of record CBDUKI010000025.1, on the reverse strand, counting down.
GCATCGCATCGGCGTCGCAAATATCCAGCCTCAGCAGCTTGTAGCGCGGATTGTCAGAGACCGACCGCAACGAGTCCAGATTCGCGGCATAGGTCAGCTTGTCGATGACCGTCACCTCGGCATCGGTCTCACGCAAAAGATGGCGCACCAGCGCCGAGCCAATGAACCCCGCCCCTCCGGTCACAATGATCTTCATTGCCGGTCCTCTTGTTCCCTGCAATCTGCCCCGTCCCCTAGCCGAGACTTGAACCATAGCAAGTTAACAATGTCAGTAAACACACCTCATCCGGGGATTGAAATCGGTGCCTGTTCAAGGTCAGAAAGCAGGTCGCTCTTCTGGTGAGCCGATAGCCGCTTGACAATTGTTCACTATTTGTTCTTATTCCGGTCTTGTTTTCATGAGGCTGGACATGCGCAAACCAACAGAACTGGAAAGCCTGTATCTCGACTTTGATGGCTTCTTCGCCAGCGTCATGCAGCAGGCATTGCCGGAGCTTCGTGGCAAGCCTGTCGGAATTATTCCATTTGAGTTGACGAATGCCCAAACGACCACCGTTATTGCCTGCTCCAAGGAAGCCAAGGCACATGGCTGCTCTAATGTCATGCGTGTGCCGGAAGCCTTGGCCAAGTGCCCAGACCTGATCCTGGTGCCACAAAGGCCAGACCTGTTCCGCCGAGCACATAATACGCTTCTGAACGAAATTGGCTGTGTCCTGCCAATTGAAACCGTCAAATCGATTGATGAACTGGCGTGCCGACTTGATAGCCGCGCGGCAGCTGATCCGTGGGGCGTGTCTCAGGCGCTGAAAGAAAGACTGGCCACGAATGTCGGGCCATACATCACCTGCTCAATTGGCTTTGCCGCAAATCGTATGCTCGCAAAGATTGCCGGCAAGATAGACAAACCCAATGGCACAACCATCTGGCATCCGCGCGACATGCCGGGCCCGCTCGAAAATATCACACTTGCCGATGTGCCCGGCATTGGATCGCGTATGATCAAACGATTGAACAGGTCTGGTATCTTGACCATACCTGACCTGATGGCTCGCCAGCCGAAAGAAGTTCGCCGCCTCTGGAACAATGTCAATGGAGAGCGGCTCTGGTATGCACTACACGGCTACGCCCTGCACGCGACACCCACCGCGCGCGGCATGTATGGCCATGGGCGCGTTCTGCCACCCGATTGGCGGGCCCCAGATAAGGCGGAGGACTGTTCACGGCTTCTACTTACGAAGGCGGCACGACGTATGCGACGCGATGGGTGGGCAGCCGGGCGCCTCTTTCTTTGGTTGAGCCTGATGCCGGGTCGTTGGTCAGCACAGGCTGAGTTACCTGCCGTACAGGACGACAAGGCTTGCCTTGATGCCCTGAAACGCCTCTGGATCGCAGCGAAGGAGCAACTTCCAAAGCGCGCACGGATAATGCGAGTGGGCGTCACCTTGCTGGACCTGTCCAAGGCGGCAGAACGCCAACTGGATTGGCTGTTGGATGATGATCAGAAAAGACAACGATGGGAAGCTGTTACCCAGACAATGGACGGGTTGAACCACAAGTTTGGCAAACGGGTCGTGACTATTGGCAAGTGGACACCGCCCCCGGGCGGGTTTGCAGGTGGAAAGATCGCGTTCACGCGCATACCGTCAGCGGAGGATTTCTGGTGACCTGGCTTCAGGATATGAAACTGCGGGACCTTGGCAGTGAAGAAATCATAGAGGCAACGTGTCAGCGATGCCAATATCTCTGGGTCCAAAGCCCGGCCCAGCTTTTACCAAAGGTCGATCATCGTGACATGTACCTGGATGAAGTCGCCGCAAACCTGGTTTGCCCCCGCCCAGGTTGCCGCCATGTCGGTGCCCACCTCACCCTTATCCACACAGGCGACACAGGCGGCTTTGTAGGCGGCATGCCCTAACAAGTCCCGTAACACGGCACGGGTTCGCACCAGCACTTATGCTACTGTAGATACCCACAGCGCTGCACCAATTAGAAAACGGATCGTTTGCCTCACGCCACATCTCGGTTGACGCAAAAAGCGTTCCGGAACGCGGCTTGGTGCCTCCCGCCGGACTCGAACCGGCACTCTGTTGCCAGAAACGGATTTTGAATCCGTCGCGTC
>CBDUKI010000024.1:0-16125 GCA_965367765.1 uncultured Henriciella sp. | reverse complement strand
GGATCGCTGTCGACGTGAAAGCCCTCGTCAGGACGCAAAAAGCCTGATCCGCATAGACCGGAACCAGCTCATCAATGGCTGTTCGAACAGGCGATAGGCCAGCCATGACACGATGATTGAACTGACCAGGCAGAGCACCAGGAAAAGAAGATTGTCGACCAGCCCGGCACGTCCGAGACGCAATACGTCCAGCTGGCCAGATGAAAGCGAGAGGCTGCGTTCACCAAGGTCTGCGACTTTCGGCAGGACTTGCCGCCAACCGCTGAGGACGATGACATGGCTGAGATAAAGCGCGTAGGACCAGTTGCCGAGCGCGCCCATACTGGTCTGGACCAGACCTGTCAGGCGCGCCTGTCGCAGGCCAATCGTCCCAAGCACCGCCCCACAAATCGCAGCCCCGACAAACCCTGCCGCAATACGGCTCGGCATCTGAACAGCCTGTGTAAGAATATCGCCTAGCACAAAGCCGATGGCGGCGCCAAATCCGGCCAGTAACCAGCGCATCTGGTCGCGGGCTTCAAGCCCGGCCATGGCATAGACAAGCACCGTACAAGGCAGGCCGTAGAACAAGACCCGACCCCATTGCAGCATGAAAGCATTCCAGTCGCCCAGACCGATTTCTGGCGCGAGGACAAGTTGCATCGACGCGGCCAGCCAGACCGAACTGGCGATGAAGAGAAGAGCCGGCCGAACCACGATATTGGCCTTGATCAGGCAGGCGGCCAGTGCCCCGGCCAGGAATTCCAGTGTCATCGGGTGCACGATCAGGGACGGATAGTCCCCGGCGCTGGGTCGGGAGAGCCCCAGAAGCGCCCCCGAAGCCGACCCGATTGCCCAGACCAGCAGGCCCGGCACCAGCCATTTCTTTGGCAATAGCAGCAGGATGGCGAAGCCCAGGTAGAAATACATCTCATGGATCAGTGTCCAGCCAACCCCAAGGACAGGCGGCTCAGACAGCGGGATAAGAAAATAGGACTTGAACAGATAGTGCCAGACACTTTCGCCCGTCGCTTCGACACGGCCCATATCCACGGGCGCGCCATAGGTTATCAGGAAATAGATCACCATGATCGAGGCAAACAACCACCAGACCGGGTAGATGCGGGTTATCCGCGCAAACAGGAAGGACCGAACGGAACGAAACCCCGGGGCGAGATCACGGGTCACATAGACCATGATGAAACCGGAGATGACAAAGAACAGGTCGACCCCCATGAAGCCGTTCTTCCACAGTCCAGAAACCAGAGACGGCTCAACCGCCTGGTTTGGGTCAAGCGCGAACGGACCCTGCAGGATCGATTGCGTCTCGATGGCCCGGATATGGAAGATGACAACCGATAGCGCTGCCAACCCGCGCAGGATCTGTATGGATATCAATTTCAACGCGGCACACCTGAACGCTACTCTTCCCCCATCCTTTCGCTACAGGCTGAACAAAGGATTGCAAAAGGAAAATTGTAGTCAGGCTTCCTAGATTAGGTTGATAAATATCCGAACAACCAGGGCATGAAACCGAAAAAAATATCCAGACGGTCTGTAAGCCGGGTTCTGTTCCCCTGTTGCCAGGTTCAGCAGCCATTCCTCTGCGACGTTTCTTGCGAAACGCCTGACGCGACACACCCGGGGCGCAAGCTGAAAACGGCCCATGCGCGCCCCCTATTCGGTCTTGCTCCAGGCGGGGTTTACCATGCGGGCCCTGTCGCCAGCGCCCCGGTGGGCTCTTACCCCACCCTTTCACCCTTACCGCCTCCGTAGAAGCGGCGGTTTGCTTTCTGTGGCACTTTCCCTCGGCTCACGCCGGGTGGACGTTATCCACCGCCTTGTTTCCATGGAGCCCGGACTTTCCTCTGGACGAGCGAACCCGCCAGCGGCTGCCCGACCGTCTGGACCGGCGCATGTATCAGATACTGGCGGTAAACACCAGCCAGCAATCGCGATCAGTCGGCCCAGATCAATGGCTCGGCCTTGGCTCGAATCAGCGCGACAAGCTCGGGGTCCATGTAGCGATACTCATCGGGGATATCGAGCACATGAACCGGCTTGTAGCGCACCTCATCACGAAACTGCGCCCGCAAACGTGCCTTGTGCTTTTCCTCCATCACAAGGATCACATCAGCCCAACGAATATCCTTGACGGAGATCGTGCGCCGCGCCCCGCGAACCGTACCAGCCGAGCGCACGAGCAATCCAGCATCCTTGCGGAACACCGCTTCACCGGTTGGGCTGCGCCACTCATTCATCGAACAGACGAACAGGACCCGTCTCGGTTCACTGTCATGCATTAGCGTCTCCCAAGCACGGTGAGGCCAAACCTTGCCGAGCATCTTGGCCCGGCGAACCTTGGCAGATCGAAAATAAAGATAGCGCCACGTCTTGGCCCGGTCACCTATATCCGGTCCTGGACGATATTTGCGTGGACCATGCTTGCGAGCCTGCGCCCGCCGCCAGTCTCTGGTGCGAATAATCATTGTGACATCCTTTGTATTGAACGGGTCAGCAGCCGCAGCAATACGAAAGGTAGGGTGCACTTAATTCACGTAGAGCGGATGGACAAGGCCGATCATTCGCAGGGTCTGTGCATCTGCTGTACCGCTGACCAGATCAGGCACCCAACGCTGCTGGAACGCGCGGACCACCGCCTCGGTCGCCGGATCGTATTGCTCGGTCACATCGAGGCGATAGCCGATTTCGCCAAGCATGGCCTGCAAGCGCCCGACACCTGAAGAGCGATCGCCGGGCTTCAGGCCAGTGATGGCAATATCCGGGATCACGACCGGATGTTCTGAGGCAGCTAACGGCCACAGGCCAATCCCGGCACGCGCCAGCCCCTCCCATGGAAAATGTTCACCCGGATCGGCCTTGCGTCCGGGGGCAATATCCGAATGGCCGACAATCCGTGTCGGCGGAATGGTCCAACGTGTCAGAATGCCGTCGCACAGCTCAACCAGGGCATCGACCTGCGCGCGTGGATAAGGTGGCAAGACCCCACCCTCCAGCGGGAAATCATGCCCACCATTGACGATTTCCACGCCGATCGAGCGGGAATTGAGATCGCCATCGCCCTGCCAGCTCGATACGCCCGCGTGCCAGGCGCGCTTGTCTTCACCCACCAATTGCACGATCCGACCATCTTCCCAGACCATGTAATGGGCTGAGACTTCGGCGGACGGGTCGCACATCCGGTCCAGCGCCGCCTGCCCGGTTTGCATGCCCGTATAGTGCAGGACCAGCATATCGACATCGAACTTGCGATCATTGTAACTCGGGCTTGGCACGGCCTCGATCTTCATGGGCGGCTCCCGTGGATCTTATCTCCCAAGGCAGCTTCAGGCATAACCCGGTTCGGGCGAACCACAATGACAAACACGCCGCTTAACGAAATCACCGCACCGAGCAGCAATTGCAGGCTCAAAGTCTCGTTCAGCAAGACGAGGCTGAGCACCACACCCCAGACCGGCGTCATCAGGGTCAGCGGTGAAATGAAGGACACGTCATAACGCTTCAACAGCGTGTAGAAGCCGCCATGCCCGAAAACGCTCACCCCGAGCACGGCAAACACGGTTGCGGCCCAGACCAGCCAGCCGCCCGACATATAGGCTTGCCAGCCACCCGCTTCGGTCAAACCGGACAGGATGAAGAGCGGGGCAAAACTGAACAGACCGACCCAGGCCTGCATCTGCAGGGCGCTGATCGGTGGCATCTTCTTCATCAATATCCCGGCCCCAGAACCGATCAACGCCGACGCCACGACATAGAGCAGGCCGAAGGACAGCGAGAAGTTTTCCGGATCGATGGCAATCAGCAGGGCGCCACCAAAGGCCAGGGCAATCCCGGTTGAGCGCCGCCAGCCGACCTTTTCACCCAGGAACATCACGCTCAGCAGGGTCGAGAAAGGCACGCCGAGCTGGCCGACCACGGCGACCGAGCTGGCTTCAGCATTGGCAAGGCCGATGAAAAGCAACGTAAAATGCACTGCACCGATGCCCATGGAAATCAGGAACAACATGCCGAGATTTCTTGGGATTGGCCTCAGGAACCAGAACAGGACAAGCGCAATCCCGGCAAAGCGCACACCCGCAAAAAAGACCGGCGGCACGCCTGCATCGGCAATGACCCAGCGCGTAACCACCAGGTTCAGGCCCCACACAAAGCATATGGCTGACAGAAGCAGGAAGTCACGAACACTCATCGTTCGGCCCATAACAGGTTTTTGTGGCGGCGAAACCCTCGCCCTCGCTTACCCTCGCGTCTGCGCGGCGGCCTGATAGAGCGAGGTAAAGAGCTGACGCGTGGCCGGGTCGGCAAGACCGCCCCCGCCGGGTGACTTGGCCAGCGCTTCCATATCGTGCAGGCGCTCGACCAGGCGCAGCAGGCGCGGTGTTGGCCACTTGCGCAAACGCGCCTGGAAAGCTGGCCATTCATTATCCCAGACCGGTGGCTTGAGCTTGCGTCCGACATTCGATCCTGGGGCGCCCAATGCCTGGGCCGCCAACATGCGGCTGGCCTCCATCTCGAACATGCGCAAAAGGCTGATCGCCGAAAGGCCCGCATCAATGACCCGGTCCATCTCGCCCTGGGCGCCCTGCTTATCACCGCTCAGCGCCTGGATCACCGCCGCGCGGGCGCTTTCATCGGCATTGGTTTCACACAAGTCCCGAATGTCCTGAACCGTAACCGCCCGGCCCAGCCCGTGGGCGTAGACGGCCAGCTTCTCCATTTCGGCATTGGCCAGGCTGCGATGACCGGGCAACCCGCCAACGAAGGTGGACAGGGCAGCGTCTTCGATCTCGACATCGCGGCCTTTCAGGAAAGTGCGCACCAGCGAGTGCATGTCGCCATCACTATCGGCGAACAGGTGCAAGGCCGCCGCATTGGGCGCGGCCTCGAATGCCGTACGCATTTTCGAGCGCGTGTTCAGTGACCCGCTTAACAAAACAAGATAGGCTGCAATCCGGTCTGGCGCATCCTGCGCCATGGCCAGCACGTCCTTGATCAGGGTGAACAGCTTTTCGCCCTTGGTGCGGATACGCAGGATGCTGGTCTCGCCAAGCAGGGACTGGGCCTCGAGGGCATCGAACAGGATATTCGGCTCGCGCTTGACCTCGTCCTCATCCAGCGTGAGGACATTCGCTGGCCCCGCCTTCTGCCAGGCCTGGATCAAATGGCCAGCCGTGTCGCTGACAACACCTTCATCTTCCCCGAAGACCAGGGCCAGTCGGCAGGCAGGGTCAGGCTTCCTGGCAAATTTCTCCGCGCCAGACCCCTTGAACTTCATTTCTGGTTGGCCAGTTTGATGCGCATATCATCGACCAGACGGCGCGCCATCAACTGCATGGCCCGGCTGGACGCATCCGACTGAGCAGCAATGTCAGCAAACGGTTCATCTGGTACGTTGAACGTGGTCTCGACCCGGACTTCGCCCGTGATCGCCCCGTCATCAATCACCAGAACATAGTCTGCAACCGCGACCACATCGGTCCGCGAGGCGGCTTCATCGGGCTTGAAGGTCAGGCGGTTGAGATTTTCATCCAGCGCGATGGTCAATGTCGCCGGACCTTCCAGGCCAGGCAGGCCAACCGCAAGATACTGGATCAGCTCCTTGCGCAGGGCATGGCCTGAGCGGCCTTCAATCTTCTCGATCTGGATCTGCCCGCTATTGACCGTATCGGCATAAAGCGGCGTGAAACCGCACCCGGCGAGCGGGCTGGCCAGCATCAAGGCAGACAGGGCGAAGATGAGATTTTTCATGCCACTACGATATTCACGATCCGGCCCGGAACGACAATCACTTTCTTGACCTGTTTACCATCGGTGAAGTTGACAATGCTCGGGTCTGCGAGCGCCTGCGCCTCGATCTCGTCCTTGGACAGGGTCTTGGCCACCTTGATTTCAGACCGCCGCTTACCATTGACCTGGATCGGCAAGGTCACCGTATCCTCAACCAGAAGACTCTCATCGACTCGCGGCCAGGCCGCTGCTGAACACAGGCCCTCGCCGCCGATCAGCGACCAGCACTCTTCAGCCAGGTGCGGCATGAACGGGGTCAGGCAACGCGCCAGCATGCCAGCGCTTTCCAAGCGGGCAGCCAACAGGTCATCACCGCCTTGTTCGGCCTTCTTCAGCACGCTGGTCCACTCGTGCAGGCTGGCAATGGCGGAGTTGAAACGAAACTCCTCAATCGCCGTATCAACCGCCTTGACCGCCTTGTGCGAAGCCCGGCGCAGCTCGGTTTCACCATCGCTGCCAGACATAGTGGTGCCATGGGCGGCTCCGCTCAGCGCGTTGAACACGCTCCAAACCCGTTGGACAAATCTTGCGGCGCCCTCCGCCCCTGACTGGGTCCATTCCACGTCCCGTTCAGGGGGGCTGTCCGACAGCATGAACCAGCGCGCCGTGTCAGCCCCGAACGTGGCAATGATGTCGTCCGGGTCGACCACGTTCTTTTTTGACTTAGACATTTTGACGATGTCGCCAACGCTGACCGCTTTTCCGGTGGCCGTCTCGACCCAGCCGCCATCCTTCGGCGCGACTTCCGAGGGCTGCAGCCAACGGCCATCATCGCTCCGGTAAGTCTCGTGCGTTACCATGCCCTGCGTGAACAAGCCCGCGAACGGCTCACCGTTCGGCAGGTCCAACTCGCCGACATCGCGCATCGCCCGGCAAAAGAAGCGCGAATAAAGCAAGTGCAGCACGGCATGCTCAACACCGCCAATATACTGGTCGACCGGCAACCAGTAGCCACGTTCATCCGGGTCATCGACGCTGGCAAAGCGGGCAAAATACCAGCTGGAATCATTGAACGTGTCCAGCGTATCGGTTTCACGCTGGGCGGGCTTGCCACAGGATGGGCAATCGACATTCTTCCAGGTCGGGTGATGCATCAATGGATTGCCCGGCTTATCGAAGCTGACATCCTCCGGCAGGGTCACTGGCAGATCGGCTTCGGGCACCGGCACGATCCCGCAGCCTTCACAATGAATGACCGGGATCGGACAGCCCCAATAGCGCTGGCGGCTGACGCCCCAGTCGCGCAGGCGATAGGTCGTCGTCGCCGCGCCAAGGCCGCGCTTTTCAAGCTCGCCAATCGCCGCCTTGATCGCCGCATCCGTGCTCAGGCCATCAAGGAATTTCGAATTATAGATCGTGCCCGGCCCAACATAGGCTTCATCTGTAATCACGTGATCGTCAGCGCTGGTGTCAGGCGGCAGCACGACCGGCTGTACCGGCAGGCCATATTTGCGGGCAAAGTCGAGGTCGCGCTGGTCACCTGCAGGTGAGCCGAACACAGCGCCGGTTCCATAGGATGACAATACGAAATTCGCCGACCAGACCGGAAGGGTCCAATCCGGGTCAAATGGGTGTTGCACACGCAAGCCAAGGTCGACGCCCAGTTTCGGCGCCTTCTCGATGGCTTCCTCAGACGTGCCGATACGAGCCGCTTCGGCCATGAAGGCCTGCACATCCGGATTGGTCTCGCTCACCATTTTTGTGATCGGGTGATCGGGGGCCAGGGCAACAAAGCTCGCGCCGAACAATGTGTCGGGCCGGGTCGTAAACACTTCGATACCGTTCTCGTGACCCTCAGGTGCCGGGCCGTCAAACAGCCAGCGGAAGGAGGCGCCGGTGCTTTTGCCGATCCAGTTGGCCTGCATGGTGCGGACCTTTTCGGGCCAGCGGTCAAGCTTCTGAACCTTGTCGAGCAAATCCTCGGCATAGTCAGTGATGCGGAAGAACCATTGTACCAGTTCGCGCTGTTCAACCGGCGCGCCTGAGCGCCAACCCTTACCGTCGATGACCTGTTCATTGGCCAGGACCGTATTATCCACTGGATCCCAGTTCACCTTGGCCTTCGTCTGGTAGACCAGGCCCTTGTCCATGAATTTCAGGAACAGGCGTTGCTGCTCGCCATAATAATCCGGATCGCAAGTCGCAAATTCCCGGCTCCAGTCCAGAGACAGGCCGAGCTTCATGAACTGGGCTTTCATCGCTTTGATGTTGCCATAGGTCCAGGTCGCCGGGTGGCCGCCATTTTCCATCGCGGCATTCTCTGCGGGCATGCCGAACGCATCCCAGCCCATCGGGTGCAGGACATTATAGCCCTTGGCCTTCTTGTGCCGGGCCACCACATCGCCCATCGCATAGTTGCGCACATGGCCCATGTGCAGCCGGCCAGACGGATACGGAAACATCTCCAGCACGTAGGCTTTTGGGGCGTCGCCAGCTTCTTTGGGCGATTTCGCACGGAACAGGTCAGCCTTGGCCCAGGCGTCACGCCATTTGGGTTCCGCGACCTGCGGATCATATTTTGAGGGCATCAGCCACTCCCTCGATCAATTTCAGATTTCGACTAGTCGAGCTCGGAGGCTTTGAGGTTCCGCGCCCGGGCCAGGATAGCGTTTTCCAGCTGGATACCGGTTTCCGGGTCGACGACGGCATCTTCCCAGCCTTCGGTTCCGTTGACCTGGCGAAACACCGAGACTTTCACACCATCCGCGCGTAGTCGCGAGTCGAGAATGTATACGGTCGCCTTGATCCGTTCATTCATCGCTTCCGGATAGCTTTTCCAGTCATAGATGATCGTGCCGCCCAGTGGGTCGGCTGCGACGAGGGGCAAGTCCTGCAATGTGTCCAGGCTGGCGCGCCACAGGTAAGGGTTTGATCCGCCAGCGATATCTTCCACCGCACGATACTCGGTTTTCTTGCCGCCACCGAACAGGCAGCCTGAAAGCGCCAGTGCACCCAGTGTGATCGCAAAAAACGTTCTAGCTGCCTTCATTTCATCATTTCCTGTTGGCAAGACCTTGTTGATTGGCCTCTTCTATAGCACCTCAAACAGAGCCTGCCAGTGCTGATATGTTGAAGCCTGAACATGCTGGCGGATGGAGCAAGTAAATGCGTATCCCAATTCTTCTTATCGGTCTGCTGGTCGCTGCCGCGATCCAGCCTGCGATGGCCCAGTCGCCACTGGAAATCGAGTTTGATGTCGAAACCGTTGCGGTCATCTCACCGCTGGCAAAAGATGAGGGCGCAACCGATAGCGAGGGCCTGCTGGCTGAGCTGTCGCTTGAGACCCAGGCCGAAAAAGTGCTCGACAATGGTGTGCGTCTGCGGGCGCGCTCGGTCCTGCGCGCCCAGAGAGATCATCCAGCACGCCCCGGTGGCAGCGCTGGTTTCGGGACTGCACAGCTTGCGACGAGCGGAGGCTTTTCCGGCCTTTCAAGCGGGCCGACGCTGGACCAAAACGATATCCGTGCCCGTTTCGAGACCGCCTATTTCCAGATTGATGGCGGCTATGGTGAGGTTCGTATCGGCAAGGACCAGGGCGTTGCCGCGCGCTTTCACGAGGGGGCAAAGAGCGTGCTCAGCCATGCCCGCCTCGACAGCACCCTGCTTGATCCGTCCGGTCTGTCGGTGATCCGCACCCGCCATGACCTGACCGGCCCAAGCCTGAAATTCTCTTATGCGACACCGCGCATTGTCGGCCTTCGGGCAGGGATCTCCATCACCCCCGAAGCAAATGCCGACGGCCTTGACCGACGCCCGGGGCGCGGGTCTGGTGCAACCCTGCCGGACATGGAGTCAGCGGTTGAGTTGGCCCTGAATGGCTCACACCTGTTTCGCGACAGTGGTTGGCGTGTCGAGGCCGCGCTGGCCTGGTCCGGGGCGGACATGTCGGCCTACGACCCGCTGACCCAGACCGACCGGATCGAAACCTGGTCGGCTGGCACCCGCCTTAGCCAGGGGGACTGGACGTTTGGTGCCTCCTGGCTCGGCAGTGACAATGGCCTGCTCAACGGCGATTACGAGGCCTGGAGCGCTGGTCTCGCGCGCACCGCATGGGCAACCGACTTCTCGTTTGATTATGGTGAAGCCAGGGATGACGGCGCCCTGATTGATTCGTCTGGCTGGCGCTTGGGTGCCGCCAGGTCTTTCGGCAAGGGGCAGACAATTGCACTCGCGTATCGCCGTGATGACCTCTCGAACCCTCAACATTCATGGGACTCTCAGGGCATTGTTGTCGAAATCACACTATCCTCGGAAATTCACAAACTCACAGTAAATTAAGGTTCTATTAAGGTCCTGGGATGCTATCTGGAGAGTAGGAGTGGATGAAATGCGTGCAATAATTGCATCTCTTGGACTGGCGACTGCCCTTGCCCTACCGGCAATGGGTCAGGAAGCTGTGCCATCTGTGCCTGCACCCTCCATCTCTGAAACCGAACAAGCCCAGCCAGATTGGTTCCAGCAGTTCACGCTGTCTACGAACGATATTGAATCCAAGGCCTGGCAGACCGAACCATCTCAGTCGTTCAGCCTCGCATGGGTCAAAGGCGACCGTTGGAGCGTCAGTGTCGACCTGACCTCTCGTGATGCCCGTTCGCCGCTGCCGCGCGAGGAAATGTCCGCCGGGGCTGATTTCCGCATTACCTCTCGCTTGAGCGTGGGTGGTGAAGTCCGCATCGGTGCCGATGAGCTGGACCCAACGACCTCGTGGCAGGAACAGCAGATCGAAGCTGGTATCCGCCTGCGGTCTGCTTTCAAGTTCTAGGCACGCCTCCAAGCATACTGAAAAGTGAACGGACCGTTCGGGTCGATCAGGCTTTTGCGCCCTTTTTTCCGCCGCCATAGGTCGGGGATTTGAGGGCTGCTGCCTCATCCAGAGGCCATCTCGGACGAGCGGCAAATTCCAGGGACGCTTCAGCATCCACCGCTCCGGCCGCCAGGCGTTCAGCGCCTGCCAGCGCGATCATTGCGGCGTTGTCTGTGCAATGGCGCAGCGGCGGCGCAATCAGCTTCGCCCCGGTTTCGGCGCAGACTGCGTCCAAGCCAGCGCGAATGGTCCGGTTTGCCGCCACACCGCCAGCCACAACCAGGCGGATCTCACCGTCAACCGTGTCGCTGAACGTCGCAATCGCGCGCCGCGACTTTTCTGTCAGACAATCGGTCACGGCCGCCTGGAACCCGGCGCACAGGTCAGCCTTCCCCTGCTCGTTCATGTCTTCAACAACAGCAATCCGGGCGGATGCGGTTTTCAGGCCGGCAAAGCTCATGTCGAGACCTGGCCGGTTCAACAGCGGACGCGGCAGGCCAAACCGATCCGCATCCCCCTTCAGCGCCAGCTGTTCGACCGCCGGACCACCTGGAAACCCGATGTCGAGCGTCTTGGCCAGTTTGTCGAACGCCTCACCGGCTGCATCGTCAATCGTCGATCCGAGGCGGGTATAGTTTCCCAGGCCATGCACGGCGATAAACTGGCAGTGGCCACCAGAGACGAGCAGCAAGAGATAGGGGAACGGGCAGTCTTCGGTCAGGCGCGGCGACAGGGCGTGCCCCTCAAGATGGTTGATCGGCACGAACGGCTTGTCGCTGGCCAGGGCAATCGCCTTGCCGGTCATCATGCCAACCATGACCCCGCCGATTAGCCCCGGGCCACAGGTTGCCGCGACCGCATCCACAGACGACAGGTCTATATTCGCCTTCGCCAGGGCCGTGCTCACAACCTCATCAGCGATTTCAGCATGGGCACGGGCAGCAATTTCCGGCACGACGCCGCCATAAGGCGCATGTTCGGTAATTTGCGAATGCACCACTTCGGACAGGATCTCGGTGCCAGCTGCTGACAGACGAACAATCGCCGCAGCGGTTTCGTCACAACTGGTTTCTATGCCAAGAACGGTGCGGACTTCTACCATCGCGTCCCCCTAAGCCAAGTGCGGCGTCATGCCTAGGTGCATGCCGCATTTGAATTTCCCACCAATGCTGCAACAATCAGGCTCTGGCTTGCACCCGCTCGCCGCCCTGCTTAGCTCAAACAGGTGTATTTTACAGAGAACGCGCATGACACGCAGACAAACCATCCGTATCGGCACCAGAGGCTCGCCACTTGCCCTGTTCCAGGCGCGCCTCATCGCTTCGCAGCTGGCGGCTGTCACCAATGATGCCCTGCAAGGTGAGATCGTCACTTTCACGACCAAAGGCGACAAGCTGGTCAGCGAACGGTTGATCAATTCTGGCGGCAAGGGACTGTTCACTCGCGAAATCGACCATGCCGTCGATGAAGGCGAGGTCGATATTGGCGTGCATAGCCTCAAGGACGTGCCCACCCAACTGCCTGATGGTCAGGAAATCCTGACCTTCCCGGAACGGGCTGACGTGCGTGATGGCCTGTTGACCAGCAATGGCATAACACGCCTGATTGACTTGCCTGAAGGGGCGACCCTCGGGACGGCCAGCCTGCGTCGCGAAGCCCAGGCGCTGGCCTTGCGCCCGGACCTCAAGGTCATCGCGTTTCGCGGCAATGTGCAGACCCGGCTGAAAAAGCTCGAAGACGGGCTGGCGGACGCGACCTTCCTGGCCATGGCCGGACTTGAGCGTCTCGGCCTCGAGAATCTCGCCTATCCTATCCCCATCGACCACATGATGCCTGCTGCAGGCCAGGGCATCATTGCCGTTGCTGCGCGCCCGGCCAAGATCAGTGAGACCTTGCGCGAGGCGCTTGAAACCATTGATGACAAGCCGACCCGTTGTGCCGCCATTGCCGAACGCGCTTTCCTGACAGAACTCGATGGCTCCTGCCGAACGGCCATCGCGGCCCATATGTGCAATAACAATGGCGAGTGGCATCTGCGCGGAGAAGTCCTCAGCCCAGATGGAAAGGCGCGCTGGACGGCCCAGGGCACTGCAAAGCTTAGCGCCAGTCATGAGGAGCTTGCCGAGCTTGGCCGCTTGCTCGGACGGTCCATTCGCAATGATGCCGGTGGCCAATTGCCGGCCTATACGGACGCATGACACAAGCGCCGGTCATCATCGTTCGAGCCCAACCAGGTGCCGCCAAGACCCGCGCCGGGGTCGAAGCACTGGGCTATAGTGCTGTCTCCAGCCCGGTCCTGACCCTGCAATCAGATCCGAATGTCCAATTGCCACCGATCGAACGGTTTTCAGGCCTGGTCTTCACCAGCGCCAATGGCGCGCGCTTCTTTGCCGAAAAGTATTCCGATCGCAGTCTGCCAGCCTGGTGCGTCGGCCCGGCGACAGCGACCGCAGCCGAGGAAGCCGGCTTCGAAACGGTGCACGAATCCAGCGGCAATGCTGTCGCGCTGGCCGCCTTCATTGCATCAACCATCGCCCCGCCCGACAAGCCGCTGCTACATGTCGCCAATGCGGCCGCCAAAGGCGATTTCAAACGTGAGATGAAGATGCGGCGTTACAAGGTGCGGTTCGCGCCGCTGTATCGCGCCGCACGCGCTCCGAAGCTGGATGAAGGCGTCAAAGCCGCCATGACAGCAGACAGGGAATGCATCATCCTCATCCATTCTGCCAAGGGCGCAGAAGCTTTCCACGCTTTGGCCCGCTCATTACCGAAATCCGGCGCTCACATCGTCGCTATCTCTTCGGTTGCGGCGCGTCCGCTGCGGGACAAGGGCTACAAATCCATCCATATCGCAGCCCGGCCCAATGAAAATGCGCTGATGCGGACCCTGCAATCGGTAATGGACAAACTTTCGGCGTGATCAATCGCCAGAATCCGGGCAATTTCCACCCGGGACAGGAGCAAGATGACCGATACGTTCGACCCACCCGCCAGCGAGGATAGCATTCCGATCGATGCCGAGTTCGAACCGGCCCGCAAATCAGCTACGCCAAAACAGTCACGGCGCGCCCTGCATTGGCTGGTCACCCTGCTTGTTGCGGCGCTTGCCCTGCTCGCTATCGCCGTTTCCGCGCTTGATATCAGCCTCTTCCAAAAAACCGATACGACGCAAGACACGATCACGGCGCTCCAGAGTGACATGGCCGAACTGACGACCCAGCTCGATAACGCCAATGCCGAGCGCGCACGACTGGCTAACCAGCTTCGCAGCTTGCAGACCGAAACCACGGCCCAGGGCCAAGGGACCGATGCGCTGAGCGCGCGGACTGACGCCGCCTTCCGCTCGCTCGGCAATATTGAAGACAAACTGGACGAGCTGGAGCAGGCCATTACCGCCCTTGAAAGACCTGCGTCCCCTGGCCCCGATGGCCCACTGGTTCAGGCTCCCGACCCATTGGTCCTGGAGCGTCTGGATGCGCTTGAAGCCGCCCTCACCCAGTCTGGTCCGGATCGTCCGCCGGTTGGCGAGGCTGACCCTGCCCTAATGGCAGACATCAGCGCTCTACGTCTCGAAATTGAGGCCCTTAAAACCACCCTCGCCGAGACACCGGAGGACGTCGCGCCGGAACCTGCCCCCCAGGAGCCGGACTGGGTCGAAGCCGCGCTCGCCCTCTCAGCGATTGAAACCGCCTCGCGCAATGGCCAGCCCTTTGTCGCCGCTTTCGAGCAGATGGCCAACGCCCTGCCCGGCAATCGTGCCCTGCCTCCGCTTGCCCCCGTGGCGACGGGCGGCGCGCCGACCCTGTTTGCGCTCAAGGGTGATTTTCCGAACCTCAAACGCCGCGCCCTTGATGCCGAGGCGAAAACCAAGGGCGGCTCGGCTGGCTGGATGCGCGCCATTTTTGGCGATGGCATAACAGTGCAGCGTGATGGTGAGACGGGAGCAGGCGCGGCGTTGCAAACGGCCGAAACCGCGCTTGAAACCGGCGATCTTGCAAGCGCCATCGCCGCAATAGAATCTCTTGGTCCGGACGTTCAGTCCATCTTCACCGATTGGCTCAATAATGCCCGCAACCGACAGACGCTCGACACTTCCCTGAACACCCTGCGTCTGACCCTGCTTGCGAAGGAGCGGCCATGATCATCCTGTTCCTGATCGTCCTGCTGATTGTTGTGGCCGGAGGCCTGATCCTCATGGCCGCCCGCTTGCCCGGCGGATTGATTGTCGATCTCGGCAATGGCGTAACATACCATTTCGAGCTGGTCTGGGCGCTGCTCGCCTTGCTGCTCGTCGGGGCCGCCGTGGCACTGGCATGGTCTGTGTTTACTGGGATTATCCGACTGCCCAAACGGTTCAGCCGTTCGCGAAAGGCCGCCCGGGTTCGTGACGCCAACCGTGCCCTGGCCGATGGCCTGCTGGCCGCCGAAGCCGGCGATGCGCAACTGGCCCGCAAGCTCTCTCGCAAGGCCGCGCAATATGCCGAGGATGATCGGTTGAAGCTCCTGCTTGAAGCACGCACGGCTGAAGTGTCCGACGACTGGTCAGGCGCTGAACGGGCCTGGGGCCAATTGGCACGCCTGCCAGGTGGCCAATTGGCGGGTCTGCGCGGGGCCGCCTCTGCCGCCACGGCGCGCGGCGATCTCCTGTCCGCTGAAACCCGTGCCCGCGAGGCACTGGAGCTGAAAAGTTCAGCCGACTGGCCGTTCAACTCCCTGTTCGACAGCCAGGTCGCCGCAGGCAATTGGGGCAGCGCCCTCAACACGCTGGCCATCGGTGAGAAACGCGGCCTGATCAAGGGTGACAGCCTGCGCCGCCGCCGGGCGGTTCTGTTTACCGCTCGGGCCAGCATCCTGCAGAATGCCGAGCGCAAGGAAGCCCAGCGCCTGCTTGCCGAGGCCATCCGCTCCGCGCCTGGATTTCCGCCTGCAGCCTGGCATGGCGCGCGCCATCTGATGATCGATGGCAAGGTCAAGGCAGCTCAGAATGTCCTAATCCTCGGTTGGAAAGCGCGTCCGCATCCGGCCCTCGCCCAGCTTTGCGGTCGCCTTGATCCACACGCCACTGCCGAGACCGTGACCCGGCGGCTCGAAGCCCTGATCCAGGCCAATCCCGATCACCGTGAAAGCCGCATCCTCCAGGCCGAACTGGACATGTCGCGCAAGAACTGGATCGGCGCCGTCAAGGCGCTCGCCCTGCTGGTCGAGGAGAACCCGACGGCACGCCTTTGCCTGCTGCTCGAACAGGCGCTGCGCAAGTATGGCGACACCGCTGAGGCTGATCGCTGGGGCCGCATGGCCGCGACCGCTTCGCGTGAGCCTGAATGGGCCGATATAGATCCCAAGGGTGGGGCCTTCGATTATGCCCCACGCGACTGGTCACGGTTGGTCTACAGTTTTGGCGACACCGGCAAGCTCATCCATCCGCGCTATGAAAGTTCCGCGCGCGAGCTGACGGCCGGGCGCACGATAGCCCTGCCCGGCCCCAGCACGGCGCGCATCGAACCGGCCAAGCCCGAAGTCGAAGCCATCAAGCC
>CBDUKI010000023.1:0-16319 GCA_965367765.1 uncultured Henriciella sp. | reverse complement strand
ATGATCGAGCGCTGGTCTTTTGGGCCATCGCCAAGATAGATCGGGCCAGCCTCGAACAGGCGCATCTCACGCTCGCCCGTGTTGAAGCCCTTCTGCGCCGCCACGGCGAGATTGCCGAGAATGCTTGGTCGCATCTGGTTCAATTCGCTGGCCACAGGGTTGGCAATGGCCAGTTCCGGCTCGCCACCACCGAACAGTTTGGCATGGTCCTGTGACATGAAGCTCCAGGTGACAGCCTCGAGGAAGCCGCGTGCAGCCAGGGTGCGCCGCGCGGTGCGGACACGATCTTGCAGGCGTGTTGTCGTGACACCGTGCCCACCCTGCGGATCTGGCAGGGAGGTCGTGGGCAAGGCATCATAGCCTTCCAGGCGGGCAATTTCCTCGACCAGGTCGGCGGACTGCTCAATGTCAAAGCGCCAGCTCGGCACATCAAGATAGAAGCTCTCGCCGGTATCCTCGATCTGGAAACCCAGCGTTTTCAGCGTCTTCTTCATATTGGCTGACTTGACGTCCAGCCCGGTCAGGCGCGAGACGTCAGACTTGGTGAAGACGACACGGTCAGTGCGTTTGGGCGCCTCACCGGCAACCGTGATGCGCGACGGTGCCCCGCCGCCATATTCAAGGATCAGCTTGAGGGCGAGATTGATGCCATCAAGGCATGAGGCCGGGTCGACGCCGCGTTCAAAGCGGTAGCGGGCATCTGAAATGATGCCGGTCTTGCGACCCGTGCGTGCCGTACGCAGCGGATCGAACCAGGCGCTTTCGATGAAAACATCCGTGGTCTCATCGCTGACCGCGGTGCTGGTGCCGCCCATGACGCCGCCAAGGCCAATAACGCCGCTGGCATCGGCGATCACGCACATATCCGGTGTCACCTCATAGGTCTTGCCGTCGAGCGCTTCGAAACTCTCGGCGACCTTTCCGAGGCGGGCATGGACCTTGCCGCGCAGCTTGTCGACATCATAGACGTGCAGCGGGCGGGCCCGGTCAATTGAGATATAGTTGGTGACGTCCACCAGAAGGTTCTTCGGGGTCATGCCAATGGCACGCAGGCGCGCTTGCAACCATTCCGGCGACGGGCCGTTCTTGACGCCCTTGATCATGGCTCCGGCAAAGATCGGACAGGCGTCCGGGGCCTCCAGCTGAACCTCGACCGGGCAATCATAACGCCCGGACACTTTCTTGACCGGCTCGTCATGGAAGCCGCCCGCACCAGCGGCGGCAAGGTCGCGGGCAATGCCGCGCACGCCCAGCCAATCCGGCCGGTTGGGGGTCACCTCGAAATCAATCACAGGATCATTCAGGCCGAGCGCATCCGCCGCTGGCGTACCAAGGGGGATGGCCGCGTCCAGATCAGCAATGCCGTCATGGTCTTCGCCGGCCTCAAGCTCCTTGGTGGAACACATCATGCCATGGCTTTCGACCCCGCGAATCTTGCGTGGTTTCTTGTCGAGGGCAAAGTCGAGGCCCGGAATATAGGCCCCAAGCGGGGCATAGATGGCGGTCATGCCCGTGCGCGCATTCGGGGCGCCGCAGACAATCTGTTTCTGGCCATCAACGGTTTCAACCTGACAGACACGGAGCTTGTCGGCGTCCGGGTGCGGGTCAGCCGACACCACCTTGCAGACCGTGAAGGCGGCCAAGCGATCTGCCGGGTTCTCGACATGCTCAACCTCAAGCCCAGCCTTCAACATGAAGCCCTGAATGTCATCCAGGGATGCATTCGTGACGAGGTAATCTTTCAACCAGGAGAGCGGGAATTTCATCTTGTATCAGTCCACTTCGGGGGCGGGTGTTTGGCCAGGTTCGGCGCTGGCAGCAATGTCGGAAAATATGTCAGTGTCACCGGGTCTGCACCGGTCCACACGTTCGGCCCTGGAGGTGCCAATATCAGCCATTTTCCAACAGCGATTGAACACGGAGCAATAGCAGGTCTCGAACGATAATGATTCCCAGGCTTTTGAGGACGCCAGGACTCTGTCATGCGGGAGATCATTCAGGCTCCAGCCAAATTCCAGTGCAATGATGTCTTCACCAGGCGCAATGGCGCGGCCAAGCATGTTGTGCCAGGACAGTTCATAGCCGGGGGGCAGGCTTTCGAGATACGGGCTCAGGTCATCAATCCGTTGCCCCTCCCGCAAAACGTCGATTCTTTCAATCAGCGCTGGCCCGACGCCATTATTGCTGAACCGCAGGCCCATCCGAGTGGCCCCACCATGCGTGGAGACGTAACCATCGACCTGAAGCACCGGATAGACTGAGCCATGCTGCTGAGCGCGCATCACCCGGCCCTGGTCCCAGCCGATGAACACCGCCACCATACTGGTGACGAGGGCGCAGATTGCGACCAGGAATTCAACCTTGTTGCCATGACCCATGCTTTAGCCCTCCCGAACACCGAACATATTGGTCTGGGTGACGAACTCGGCGCGTCCGAGCGGCAGGTAAGGCGCGGCGAACCGCAGAACCGTCGCCCCAATCAAGGCTCCGAACAGGGACAGGACGCCGCCCAACACGAGTATGATCGGGACGATCAGCAAGGCCTCTGCAGCGGTCGTCGCCTTTTGGTCGTTTATGGTAACGGAGTCTGGCGAGACAATGGCGACGACCATGCAGAAAACGGCGAAGAGCGACCACGTGCAAAGCCCAGCCGCGAACACGACCTTGAACAAGGTCGCAAAGCGCATGTCTTTGATCATGTGATTGATCGACGGTTGCATACTCTATCCTCAGACTAGCTCAGCCCGCCACTGACGCTGGGCGTCAGCCAGGGTTTGAAGCCGTAATGGCGGGTCCATTTGGCGTCAGCCTCGAAATAGGGACGCAGGTCCGGCATGCCGTATTTCAGCATGGCCAGGCGGTCGATGCCCATGCCGAAGGCGAAGCCCTGATACTCGTCTGGATCGATGCCGCAATTTCGCAGCACATTTGGGTGGACCATGCCGGAGCCGAGGACTTCCATCCAGCTGTCACCGGCACCGATCTCGATCGTCTCGCCTTTGCGGGTATATTTCACATCCATCTCGGCGCTCGGCTCCGTGAACGGGAAGAAGTGTGGCCGGAAGCGCGCTTCGACTTCACTAACCTCGAAGAACGCTTTCACGAAATCGATCAGGCAGCCCTTGAGGTGACCCATATGGATATTCTTCTCGATCACCAGGCCCTCGACCTGGTGGAACATTGGCGTGTGGGTGGCATCCCAGTCATTGCGGTAGACCCGGCCTGGCGCGATGATGCGGATCGGCGGCTTCTGGGCCTGCATGGTGCGGATCTGTACTGGCGAAGTATGTGTGCGCAGCACTTTCGGTGTGTCGCCCTGCTGCGGATGAAAGAAGAACGTGTCGTGCGTTTCGCGTGCCGGGTGGCCTTCAGGGAAGTTCAGCGCCGTGAAATTGTGCCAGTCATCCTCGATGTCAGGACCTTCGGCGACGGTGAAGCCCATGTCACCGAAGATTGCCGCGACTTCCTCGAAGACCTGCATGACCGGGTGCAGGGCGCCGGCCGGTTCAGGACGTGGCGGCAGGGTCATGTCGATCCTGTCTTCGACCAGTTGGGCCTCCAGTGCAGCATCCTCAAGCACGGCCTTGCGGGCTTCGATGGCTTCGGCGATCCTGCCTTTCAGGGCGTTCAGCTCCGGGCCTTTGACCTGGCGCTCTTCCGGGCTCATCTGACCCAGCGTCTTCATCAGGCCGGAAATGCGGCCCTTCTTGCCCAGCTCAGCCACACGTACCGTGTCCAGCACCGACAGGTCACTGGCAGCCGCAATTGCGGCCAAGGCTTCAGATTCTATCGTTGGTGTCTCGGACATATCAGTTCCGGTCCTTGATCTGTTGGTTCGTCATCTCTTAATCAAGCCATTTCGCCATGACCAGTCGTGGCGTCTCACTATATCCCGTTGCCAGATAGAAATCCTTGACCGGGTGATTGCTCGGGCGGATCATCAGTTGAATTTTGCGGGCCCCGCGCGCGGCGGCCCAGGCTTCGGCCGCAGCAACCAGACGCTGCCCGATCCCTGACCTTTGATGAGCCGGATCGGTTGCCAGATAGTAAATCCAGGCGCGGTGGCCATCATCGCCGACCATGACGCTGCCAACCAGCTCATCGCCCTCGTAGGCGAGAAGGACCGTCGATGAGGGCTGTTCGACAGCGCGCAGGAAATCCGCCATGGGCGGATTATAGTCCACGACGAGGCCGCAGGCCCTCCAAAGCGAAACGACCGCCGATGCATCATCGACGGTCGCTGCAATTATGTCTGTGTCTGGCGACATGTAGAGTTAAGCCAGTGCAGCCTTGGCTTTCTCTACCAATGCACCAAAGGCTTCTGGTTCGCGCACGGCGAGATCAGCCATGACCTTGCGGTCAACTTCGATACCGGCCTTGCTCAGGCCACCGATGAAGCGCGAGTAGGACAGGTTGTCGTCGTGCAGGCGAACAGCGGCGTTGATACGCTGGATCCACAGGCTGCGGAAGGTGCGCTTTTTGACCTTACGGCCAACATAGGCGTAGGTGCCAGCTTTCCAGACGGCAGCATTGGCGGTGCGGAAATTGCTCTTGCGCGTGCCGCGGAAACCCTTGGCAGCCTTGATGATTTTCTTGTGACGTGCGTGTGCAGGCACTTTGTTGCGTGAACGGGCCATGGGACAGGCTCCTTACTGAATACGGTTTAGATCAACAGGTGGGAAACGGGCCTAGAGGCCGTTCGGCAGAAACTTTTTGATGACGCGGTTATGGTCGGCCTTGGCCGCCACGGTTGTGCCGCGGTTCTGGCGAATATATTTGCCATTGTGGCTGATCAGGCGGTGACGCTTGCCAGCGACGCCGTGCTTGAGTTTGCCAGTTGCTGTGATCTTGAACCGCTTGGCAGCGGCCTTCTTGGTCTTCATTTTCGGCATTTCGATCTCCTATCGTCTTGTAAACAAGACATATTCTAGTCGTTTGGAGCGCTATAGGCATGCCGTTCCTGGCCCAAGCGCTGCGGGAAGCGGGGGTTATGGCTGAAAGCCGGGCGTGAATCAAGCTGAGTCTTCAGCGCTCATCAGCCTGCACTGGCAGTGGATTATACAAGGTGGCTGCAAACGAGCCCAACCGGTCTACTGAAGACTATTTCACCGGGGCCATGACCATGGTCATCTGGCGGCCTTCAAGCTTGGGTTCCAGTTCGACCTTCATGTCCTCCTCAAAGTCCGTTTTGACTTTGTTGAGCAGCTCCATGCCGAGATGCTGGTGGGCCATTTCACGACCGCGGAAGCGCAGCGTGATCTTGACCTTGTCGCCCTTCTCGAAGAACTCCCTGATCTTCTTGGCTTTCACCATGTAGTCGTGACTGTCGATATTGGGCCGGAACTTGATCTCTTTGAGCTCTTGCGTTTTCTGCTTCTTCTTGGCCGCAGCCTTCTTTTTCTGAGCTTCGAAACGCAGCTTGCCATAGTCGACGATTTTGCAGACCGGAATTTCCTGGTTGGGGGACACTTCTACGAGGTCCATGCCAGCCTCTGCGGCGGCATCGAGTGCCGCATCAATCGGTACTTCGCCTTGTTTTTCACCGTTCTCGTCAATGAGAAGGACGCGTGCGGCGCGAATGTCCCGGTTAGTGCGTGGCCCTGTCGGTTTGGATCGTTCAGGGCGCTGTTGTGGTCTGCGAGCTATGGCTTGTCTCCATGGTTGTTGAGTTGGATGCGCGAAATATGCCCCGTTTTGCGCTTATTTTCAAGCAAGCGTTCACGGTTCCAGCAGGCGCGCATACACGCCAAGCGTCGCTTGTTGAAGTTGTTTTTTGCTGAATCGCTGTCGAACGTGGGCCTGACCCGCCTCACCCATGGCCTTCTGGGCAGCGGGCGGCAGTGAGGTGATGGCACGAATGCAGGCGGTCAGAGACGGGACCGAGCCGGGTTCAGCGCGTGTGCCCGTCTGGCCCTCAACAACAATTTCGCGTTGGCCACCATGATCGGCAACGATGACGGGCCGGGCCATGGCAGAGGCTTCAGCCGCGACACGGCCAAAGGCCTCCGGTCGGGTCGATGGTGCCAGGATGATGTCGGCCAGGGCGTAGGCCGCGGGCATGTCCGCACAATGGCCGACAATCGACACGCACCCGCCGAGCCCGTGCTCCAGGATGGCGTCTTCAAGTTCGCTGAGATATTTCGTGCGGCCCTGGGCATCCCCGGCGAGCACGAGGTGCAGCTTCTGGCGTTCCAGGCCTGACAGTCCGGCTATAGCCTCGATGGCGATCTTCTGGCCTTTCCAGCTGGTCAGGCGACCCGGCAATAACAGAAGGGTTCGTCGGTCATCGTCCTGGATATGCCAGGCTGTCTGCAGGGCTTGCAGGCGATCAGGTGCAACCTGTTGCGGGTCAAAGCTGGCAAAGTCGACGCCGCGCGGAATGGTGACAATGCGCGCCGGGTCGACGCCATGTACGGCGATGACATGCGCGGCTGTCCAGTCCGAATTGGCAATCACGAGATCGCCCTTGGCCATGACGGAATTATAGCGCCGCTTCAGCCCGGTCACGCCACTATAGGCGCCGTGATAGGTGGTCACGAAAGGCGTGCCGGTCTGCTGGCAGGCGCGATAGGCGCTCCAGGCCGGCGCGCGCGAGCGGGCGTGGACAAGGCTGATCTGTTCGCTGCCTATGAGCTCGACCAGCTTTTTCGTGTTGGCGCGGATGGTCAGCGGGTTCTTGGAAGAGGCTTGCATGCGGATCAGCTCGCCGCCCGCGCGCTTAAGCGAGGATTCAAGCCGCCCGCCTTCGCTGACAACTAGTGCGCGTGCGCCCGCACCGGTAATCGCTTCGGCCATTTCGACAGTCGTGCGCTCGGCCCCGCCCGCCGACAGGTCCGGAATGACCTGCAGGATGGTTTTTCCGGAAAGATCGGGCCAGTCGCGATTCGTCATGTTGCGAAGTGTGTCGCAAGCCGCAAAATTTGGCTATGCCTGATCGCGCCCGGTGCAGGTTAATTTCAGGTGATGTCGTAGGGCGCAGGAGGACGAGATGAGTGTATCCTATATGGCTTCGCCGCAAGGGCGCCGATTGGCCTATCGCTATACGCCGCCTCGCAGCGGGCGTACCTATGTCTGGCTGTCGGGGTTCAAGTCCGACATGTCGGGCACAAAAGTGACCGTGCTGGAAGCCTGGGCCCAGCAGCAGGGCCATGGCTTTCTCGCCTTCGATTATTCCGGCCATGGCGTGTCGGATGGCGCATTTGAGGATGGCACGATCTCGGCCTGGCGCGAGGATGCGCTGGCGGCGATCGAGGGTTTGACCGAGGGACCATTGATCCTTGTCGGGTCCAGCATGGGCGGCTGGATCGCCCTTTTGGTGGCCCTGGCTCTGGGGCAGCGGGTTGAGGGCCTCGTCCTGATCGCCCCGGCCCCGGACTTTACGGAGGCCCTGATGTGGCCGGAGTTTAGCCTTGTCCAGCAGCACGAAATCATGGAAAATGGCGTCACCCTGCGCCCATCTGATTATGGCGACCCCTATCCCATCACCCGCGCACTGATCGAGGACGGTCGCACCTGGTGCCTGCTCGACAAACCGTTTGAATTCAATGGCCCTGTACGTATCCTGCAGGGCTTTCGTGATGTTGACGTGCCGTGGCAGCATGCCTTGCGTTTGACCGATGTCATAAGCAGCGAGGATATCGTATTCACCTTGATCAAGGACGGCGACCATCGCCTGTCCGAACCTGATGATCTGGCTCGATTGGTGGCGACCTGCGCTGGGATTTGATCTGGACAAGCCGGGCGCAGTGGCAAACCTTGGCTCGGAAAGTCATAAGGATTGAGGAGTTTGAAATGCGGATGTCAGCAAGTTTGATCGGTGTTCTGGCCTTTGCGGCCTGTGCCCACGCCCAGCCCGACGCCCAGACAAAAGCCGTGCTCGAGTCTGTTGACGGTCAGTATGAAAGCACGGCGCAGATGGCTCAGAGCCTGTGGGACTGGGCCGAACTTGGTTACCTTGAGACCAAATCCTCGCAATTGTTGCAGGACCGCCTGGCCATGGAAGGGTTCACAGTCGAGGCTGGTGTGGCCGATATTCCCACCGCTTTTGTGGCGAGCTGGGGCGAGGGCGGGCCGGTGATTGCTGTGTTGGCGGAGCTCGACGCCTTGCCGGGCATCACCCAAGGGGCCAGTCCCGAGCGTCAGATCCTGGCCGACAAACATGCCGGACATGCCTGTGGGCACAACCTGTTTGGCGCCGGATCGGTCACGGCGGCCATCGAGATTCGCAAATGGCTGGAAGCTACCGGTACTCCGGGCACGATCCGGCTCTATGGCACCCCGGCTGAAGAAGGCGGCAGCGGCAAGGTCTATATGGTGCGCGCCGGTCTATTCGAGGATGTCGATATCGCCCTGCACTGGCATCCCAGCGACCGCAATTCTGCTGCGGCGAACACATCGCTGGCGAACCGTTCGGCCAAGTTCCGATTCACCGGCCTGTCGGCCCATGCCGCTGGGGCGCCGGATCGAGGTCGTTCGGCCCTGGACGGCGTCGAAGCCTTCAACATGATGGTCAATTTGATGCGCGAACATGTGCCGCAGGATTCGCGCATTCACTACGTCATCACCTCAGGCGGCGTGGCACCAAATGTCGTGCCTGACTTTGCTGAAGTTTTCTATTATGTCCGCCACCCGCAGGCTGATGGCGTTGAAGAGATCTGGGCCAGGGTTGAGGAAGCCGCACGCGGGGCTGCCATGGGCACAGGCACCGAGGTTGAATGGGAAGTGATCCACGGCAACAACCCGCTCCTGGTCAATGAGACCCTGGCGGAAATGATGGATGAGAAGCTGCATCTGGTCGGCGGCGTTGAGTATAGCGAGGCCGAGCAGGAGTTCGCCGAGACGATCTATCAGACCTTGCAGCGTCCCGGCCTGGCGCTGGGAAGCGAAACCGAAATTCAGCCCTATGATGTCTCACTGGGCTATGGCTCGACCGATGTGGGTGACGTGTCGTACGCCGTGCCGACCGTAGGCTTGCGTACGGCGACCTGGGTGCCGGGCACGCCGGCGCATTCGTGGCAGGCGGTGGCTTCTGGCGGCACCTCGATTGGCTTCAAGGGTGCGCAGGTTGCGGCCAAGACCCTGACGCTGGCTGCTATCGAGCTCTACCAGAATGACGACTTGCGGGCTGCTGCGCGCGCGGAGTTCGACGCTGCACGCGGCGAGGATTACGAGTACCGCTCCTTGCTTGGTGACCGTGAGCCGCCGCTTGACTATCGCAAATAGGCGTGGGGCGAGATCAGAACGGGTTCAGCGTATAACCAGCCTGTTGCAACTGGGCGTGTGCGGTCATCGCTGACAGCGCCATCTCGACCCCGGGCAGCAGGTCGGCGCTGGTCACGTCATAATAGGCGGCCGTTTGCCCGCAGAGCTGAAAGCTGACGCCCTTCTCGACCAGGGCGGCGATCAGCGGCGCGGTGGCATTGCCGTCGCGGGTCAGCAAGTCAGCATAGGCGCCGCCATGCACGACAATGGCGAGCTGAATCTGCTCAACCGGTACACCGGCTTCGACATGCATGTTGATGAAGCGCGCAGCGCTTTCGATTGCACGGTTGGCTTTCCCGGCTTCAGCGGGTTTGGAGATGTCAAAGGCGACCTTGAACACGCTGTCGGCGGGGATCTCGACCGCATCGGCAACTGATGCGACATTGCCAAAGCCTTCGATGGCGGTTCCGGGGTGGAAGTTTTCCGGGCCAGCGTGGGCGACAGCGGCCAGGGCAAGGGTGGCGATGCAACAGGTCAGGGCACGTTTCATGAAGAGCCTCCTTGGGTTCTGTGAGCGAGACAGGCCCATTGATGAGCGCAAATGCGCGTTCAGGCCAGAACTGATTTCAGGTGTCGTGAACAAAAAGAGAAAACTGCAAGACCTTCTTAACCATAAGCGGTAATGTCTGAAGGCTATGAGCGAATTGATTCGGATACTCGGCATCGATCCAGGCCTGCGCCATACGGGCTGGGGCGTGGTGGCGCGGGAAGGCTCGCGGTTGAGCCATGTTGCACACGGGGTCATCAAAGTGGACCCAGGCCTGGCGCTGGCCGACCGGCTGGCGGGTATCTTCTCCGCCGTGTCAGGCCTGGTAACGGAACATCGCCCGGATGCTGCGGGGGTTGAGGAAACCCTGGTCAATGCCAATCCGCGGTCTGCTCTCAAGCTGGGCCAGGCGCGCGGTGTGGCTATGGCGGCGCTGGCACGCGCTGGCCTGCCCGTCAGTGAATTTGCCCCCCGTGCTATAAAGCTCGCCGTGGTCGGTACAGGCAAGGCCGACAAGGCGCAGGTAGGCTTCATGGTCTCGCGTTTGTTGCCGCGTGCCGGGAAAATGAGCGAAGACGCCGCCGACGCGCTGGCCTGCGCCATCTGTACGGCGCATCATATGCGGGTCTTACCCGTGGGAGGACTGGTATGATTATCGGTCGGTTAAAGGGTGAAATCGCCGCAATTGGGCCTGACCAGGTGATGATTGACGTCAATGGCGTTGGCTATGTTGCACAGGCCGGTTCACGCCTGTTGTCAAAGTTGAGCATCGGTGCAGACGCCGAATTATTCATCGAAACGCGCGTCACAGAGAACTCAATCACGCTGTTTGCTTTCGCTGATGATGCTGAGCGGGCCTGGTTTGTACGCCTGCAGGACGTGCCCGGCGTTGCCGGGAAGTCGGCCATGGCGCTGATGGACGCCTTGTCACCGACCGAGCTAATGGATGCGCTGGCGCTCGGCGATGCGGCTATGATCACACGCGCCAAGGGTGTCGGAAAGAAGCTTGCAGAGCGGATTGTGGGTGAATTGTCGGGCAAGCCACCCCCGGTGGGGCGCTTTGCACGGTTCCATGCAGACCCCTCAGGTAGCGTCCAGGCAGCGGCAGAATTGGCTGAAACGGGGTCTGGAGCGCGTGGCGAGGCCGTTTCGGCCCTGATTAACCTCGGATATGCCCACAGTGACGCCGCACGCGCGGTCGCTGCGGCGGCGCGCGTTAACCCGGATTTACAGGTGTCCGGGCTGATCAAGGCCGCCCTGCGCGAACTCGCGCCTGTCTGAGGTGTTTAGGCGGCCCCTGATCGGAGGTGAAAAACCCGCATTTGGCGTGCAAAAAACGCTGAATCGGGCGAATCAGGCCATTAACCAGCTCTATGCCCACGGTCAGAACGCTTTGACGAGCGTTATACGGCTCGGCATTAACCCGGTTTTACTGGGCATCTGGTCGATTTCTGGTGCAGGGTTATTGATAGGTAAAGATGAGCGAATTTGAGACCCCTAGAAACGGTACTTTGACCGATCCAGCGGCCCAGGCGGGTGAGGCGCTCGATCGCGCACTGCGTCCGCAGACATTTGATGATTATGTCGGCCAGGATGGCGTGAAGGATAATTTGCGGGTCTATGTCGAAGCGGCACGTCGGCGTAGTGAGGCCCTGGACCATGTCCTGCTGTTCGGTCCCCCGGGGCTGGGCAAGACGACGCTGGCGCAGATCCTGGCGCGTGAGCTTGGTGTCGGGTTTCGTGCCACATCCGGCCCCGTGATCGCCAAGGCGGGCGACCTGGTTGCGATCCTGACCAATCTAGAGGCCAATGATGTGCTGTTCATCGACGAAATTCATCGCCTGCCCCCAGCGGTCGAAGAAGTGCTCTATCCGGCGATGGAGGATTATGCCGTCGATCTGGTGATCGGTGAGGGTCCTGCCGCGCGGTCTGTCCGGTTAGACTTGGCACCTTTTACACTGGTCGGAGCTACAACACGTGCGGGCCTGCTCGCCACACCGCTGCGGGACCGGTTTGGTATCCCCTTGCGGTTGCTTTTCTACACGCCGGAAACCCTGTCGACCATCGTGATGGCCGCTGGCCGACGGCTTGGAGTTGCGATGAACCAGGATGGCGCGGTCGAAATCGCGCGAAGAGCCCGCGGTACGCCGCGGATCGCCCTGCGCCTGCTACGGCGTGTACGTGATTTTGCCGAGGCAGAAGGTGCTATGATCGACAAGGCCGCGGCCAGCCGCGCGCTCGCTCGCCTGGAAATTGATGAAGATGGGCTGGATGCGCTTGATAGACGCTACCTCGATGCGTTGGTGCGCACCTATGCCGGTGGCCCGGTCGGTGCCGATACTTTGGCAGCGGCCCTGTCAGAGGCGCGCGACGCGGTTGAAGACGTGATCGAGCCTTATCTGATGCAGAAGGGCTATGTTGCGCGCACGCCGCGCGGGCGGGTCGCCGCCCCGTTGGCGTATGAACGTCTGGGGCTGCCTGCCCCGCAAAACGGTCTGCAAGGTGGCCTGTTCGGGGAGGAATAGATGTTAGAAGCCATTCGTGAATTTGGGCAGGGCGGTGCCGCGCTGCTGCTGGGTCTTGCCACAGGGGCGGCCTGGATGATGGCGATTGTCGCGCCGAACGTCTCTTATGACCGTCTCGATGCGAGCCGGGCTGATGGGCATATCCGGCATCTAATGAAGTCAGGGTCAGACCCGATTGCCTTTATCCTGCTGGCTGCAGGGGCCTTGGCGATCCTGGGGGGCGCGGTGGCGGCTGGCGTCACAGCCTTTCTGGCAGCGCTGGGTTTTTTCTCCAATCGTTGGACGCTTTCCAGGCTCAAGGCTGCACCCTCAGGCGCCAAGCGCCGGCGCAAGACCCAAAGAGTGGTTGCGGTCAGCCTTACCCTGATCTTTACATTGGTGACCGCTATAGCGGGTGTGTTGGCCTTTATGGGGATCTAGGCCCGATAGCTTCAGAATGAAGTTTGGACATGACCGTCCTGAACAATTCCAAATGAGTTTAGAAATTTGCTGCAGCCGTGACGGTCGCAATGGTCATTTCGGGGGTCGCCAGATTGCTAGCAACTATCACCAACGTGGCCTGAAGCCGTTTGCCAATATTCCTGTGGGCCATTGAGTATGAATATTGAACTCAGTTTACTGTGTTTAGCGTTCGCGCGTGAAGGCGCTCCCCTATGAGCCGATCATCTGAATATCAAATGGCGTCGTTTGATAGACCTGGTTGATCCAGTTGCCGAAGAGAAGGTGTGCGTGACTGCGCCAGCGGTTCAGGGGCATCGCTGCCGGGTCATCATCTGGATAATATGCATGTGGTATAGCAATCGGCTGGCCCTGTGAAATGTCGCGATCATACTCTTCCTTCAGCGAGAAGCTGTCATATTCAATATGATTGAACATATAGAGATTGCGGGAGGCAGGTTCGGACACAAGGCAAGGTCCAGTTTCACTACTTTCCATAAGCAAGTGCAAGTCAGGCTTGTCTAATATGTCTTCAGAGCGCACTTCGGTCCAGCGCGAAACCGGCACCTGGAAATCGTCCGAGAATCCAGAGAGGAATGGCGATGCTGGGTCCAAATTGCGGTGCCTGTAAACGCCGAATGCTTTTTCAGGCAATGTAAATTTCGGCACTTTGTGAAAATGCCAGATCGCGGCCATTGCGCCCCAGCAAATATTGAAGCTGGAGTGCACATTTGTGCGCGTCCATTCGAGGATTTGCGTCAATTCTTCCCAATAGCCGACATCTTCGTATTCCAGCGTTTCTATCGGAGCGCCGGTGATTATGAACCCATCAAACTTGCGGTGCTTAATATCCTCCCAAGTCTCATAGAAGCTGATCAGGTGGTCCTGGGAGGTGTTCTTTGGCGTATGGCTGGAAACCCGGATCAGGGTCAGCTCGACCTGTAGAGGCGATGCACCGATCAGGCGCGCCAGCTGGGTTTCCGTACGGATTTTGTTCGGCATCAGGTTGAGCAGACCGATCTGCAGGGGCCGGATATCCTGACGGATGGCATCGGTCGCGGTCATCACGGCGACGCCTTCGCGCACAAGCACATCGCGCGCCGGGAGCGTATCTGGAATCTTGATCGGCATCTGATGCCTCCTGAAACCTGGCCAGCTTGAGCATACAAGATCGGGGAGGGGCCGGATGTGACGGGCGGGGCAGGGTCACAAAGCGCGGCCTTTTAGCGACTTGTTTAACGTGGCTGCAAGCCGGCCGGCCAAATCACCACGATGGCGGTTCATTTAGGTGCCAAAACGCAATGCGTCAATTCCGGGCAACGGATAACACATTTGCCTTTGAAACTGGCCCCCATATTGCTTCACACGACTGGCAACCTTATCAGGTGTGCCAGCGATTAGATTTAGTGGCCCGAATGTTTACGAATGGGTCATTGAGATATGAGCCTGTGCCGCTACCTGAACCTGACGACCAAGCCTTGCCCGCGAAGGACACGATAGACCCATGCTCACTCACCTGGATCGCCTGGAAGCTGAAAGTATCCACATCATGCGGGAGGTGGCTGCCGAAGCCGAAAACCCTGTCATGCTGTATTCTGTCGGTAAGGACAGTGCGGTCATGCTGCATCTGGCCATCAAGGCCTTCTATCCCAGCAAGCCTCCCTTTCCACTCATGCATGTCGACACGACCTGGAAGTTTCGCGAGATGATCGCGTTTCGTGATCGCAAGGCCGAAGAAGCCGGCATGGACCTGCTGGTTCACATAAATGAAGAGGGAGTCGAGGCCGGAGTTGGCCCGTTCTCGCATGGCTCTGCGGTCCATACGGACATCATGAAGACAGCAGCGCTGAAACAGGCCCTCGACAAGTACAAGTTTGATGTCGCCTTTGGCGGCGCGCGGCGCGATGAAGAAAAGTCCCGTGCCAAGGAGCGCATCTTTTCGTTCCGCTCGGCTGAGCACCGATGGGATCCGAAGAGCCAGCGCCCGGAATTGTGGAATGTCTTCAACACCCGCATCCGCAAGGGTGAGAGCATTCGCGTCTTCCCTTTGTCCAACTGGACGGAGCTGGACATCTGGCAATACATTCGCCGTGAAAACATCGAAATCGTACCGCTTTACTATGCTGCCAAGCGCAAGGTCGTGAACTGGGAAGGCTCCCAGATTATGGTCGATGATGACCGCATGCCAGCCGAGCTGCGTGCGCAGGCCGTGGAGAAATATGTCCGCTTCCGCACATTGGGCTGTTATCCGCTGACCGGTGCAGTCGAAAGCGAAGCCGATACGCTTGAAGATATCATCCAGGAAATGCTGCTGACCAAATCATCCGAACGTCAGGGCCGTACCATTGACCGCGATCAGGCCGCATCGATGGAGAAGAAAAAGCAAGAGGGCTATTTCTAATGTCGCATCAGTCAGACCTCATTGAACAGGACATTTCGGCCTATCTCGAAGCGCATGAGAACAAGTCGCTCTTGCGTTTCATCACCTGCGGTAGCGTCGATGACGGCAAGTCGACCCTGATCGGTCGCTTGCTGTACGATTCAAAGATGATTTTCGAGGACCAGCTTGATGCGCTGGAGGCGGACTCGAAGAAACAGGGCACCCAGGGCGATAATATCGATTTTGCCTTGTTGGTGGACGGGCTCGCCGCCGAGCGCGAGCAGGGTATCACGATTGATGTCGCCTATCGGTTCTTTTCGACTGACAAGCGAAAATTCATCGTCGCCGATACACCGGGCCATGAGCAATATACCCGCAACATGGCTACAGGGGCGTCCACGGCGGACCTCGCTATTTTGCTGATTGATGCGCGCAAGGGCATTCTGACCCAGACCCGTCGGCACAGTTTCATCGCCTCGTCCCTGGGCATTCGCAAGCTTGTCCTCGCTATCAACAAGATGGACCTGGTTGAATATGACGAGGCGGTCTTCAACAATATCGAACAGGATTTCCTAGAATTTGCGCATGAACTGAATGCCGGGATTGAGATCCAGGCAATTCCGATTTCAGCGCTTGTTGGAGACAATATCACGGCCCCGTCCGAGGTGACGCCCTGGTATAAGGGGCCGACGCTTATGGAGTATCTGGAGACTGTTCCGGTCGACACAGAGCGCGAAAGCCTGCCTTTCCGTATGCCCGTACAATGGGTCAATCGCCCGAACCTGGACTTTCGCGGATTTGCCGGTCAGATCGCCTCTGGCACCGTCCGGCCTGGGGACAAGATCAAGACCCTGCCAAGCGCCAAGGAAACCACGATTGAACGGATTGTCACTTATGGCCGCGAACTTGATGTCGCGACGGCCGGACAATCGGTGACGCTGACTTTTGCCGATGAGGTTGATACATCGCGCGGCGATGTTATCTGCGCAGCGAGTGATCCTGCAGAAGTCTCTGACCAGTTCCAGTCGCGTATCCTGTGGATGGCTGAGGAGCCAATGCTGCCGGGCCGTCGCTACTTGCTTAAGATTGGTGCCAAGACCGTCACGGCGCAATTGACCGGCTTGAAGTTCCGCATTGATGTGAATGACTTGCAGGACCGCCCGGCGAAGAACCTGAAGCTGAACGAGGTTGGCGTCTGCACGATCAGCCTGGACCAGCCAATTGCGTT
>CBDUKI010000022.1:0-16404 GCA_965367765.1 uncultured Henriciella sp. | reverse complement strand
GCAACGGCCAATGGCCAGGATCCAGAAGAGATGAAGAGCCAGATCGCCATGGGCCTCGCCATGGCCCCGATGATGGTCGGTGATACCGGTATCGACATGGCGCTGGTCACCGAAGCGACCACGGCGCTTGGCTCCTTCATCAGCGAAGGCGGGACTTTGACCATCAAGCTGGCACCGTCCGCGCCGCTGTCTGTCGCGACAATGATGGAGAACCCGGACCCGACGGCGTTCACCAAAGACAGCCTCGGCTTTACCGCAACCCACAAATAGGGCCGGACCATACCGAACCCAGGGCGCGCAATGGCAACATTGCGCGCCTTTTCTTTTTGCGCGCCCGGGCGCATATAGCCCACCATGAAACTTGCATTCTTTGGAGATGTCGTTGGCAAGCCGGGCCGCCAGGCCGTCTGCGACCACCTGCCTGATATCCGCGCCCGGCTCGGGCTAGACTTTGTTGTCGTCAATGCCGAGAACGCTGCCGGTGGCTTTGGCCTGACCGAGGCGATTGCCGAGGAGTTCTTTGCGGCTGGCGCAGATTGCCTGACCCTTGGTGACCATGCCTGGGACCAGCGCGAGGCGCTGACCTATATTACCCGCGAAAGCCGGCTGCTGCGCCCAATCAACTATCCCGCTGCGGCCCAGGCGCCCGGCCAGGGCGCACACCTGTTCGTGCAGCCTGACGGCATGCGCATCGGCGTGATCCAGGTGCAGGGCACGGTGTTCATGCGCCAGATCCTCGACAATCCGTTCGCTGCCGTTGATGCCGCGCTGGATGCCATGCCGCTTGGCATGGTTGCCGATGCGATCATCGTCGACATGCATTGCGAGGCGACCAGCGAGAAAATGGCCATGGGCCACCATTGTGACGGGCGCGCCAGCCTTGTCGTCGGCAGCCATACGCATGTGCCGACCGCAGACCATATGGTGCTGGCAGGTGGCACCGCCTACCAGTCCGATGCCGGCATGTGCGGCGACTATGACAGCGTCATCGGCATGCAGAAGGACAATTCGGTCTCGCGCTTCCTCTCGCAACTGCCCGGGCGTCGCTATGAGCCTGCGCTTGGTGAGGGCACGCTTTGCGGCACCTATGTCGAGACCGATCCGGCGACCGGCCTGGCCACACGGGTTGAACCGATCCGCATTGGCGGGCGGCTTAGCGAGCTTGTCCCGGCCTGATCCTGGCGCGCCAGTTCCGCTTCGATTTGCTCCGCCAGGGCCTCGGCCTCAGCGCCCAGGCTGATCGAATCAACGCGCAATCTCACCCGCCCCTTTGAAATCCGCCACAAGCTGGGCTAAGGCGGGCAGGCAAAGTTTGAGGAACAGGAGCTCGCATGGCCGGCCACAGCAAATGGGCTAATATTCAACATCGCAAAGGCGCACAGGACAAGAAACGCGCAGTCCTGTTCTCGCGGCTGTCGAAAGAGATCACCATCGCATCTAAACTTGGTGGCCCAGACCCTGACGGCAATCCGCGCCTGCGCCTGGCCATCCAGAATGCCCGCGCCCAGTCCATGCCAAAGGACAATATCAAACGTGCCGTCGACAAGGGCCAGGGCGGCAATGGCGATGATTATGTCGAAATCCGCTATGAAGGCTTCGGCCCGGGCGGCGTCGGCATCATTGTCGAAGCCTCGACCGACAACAAGAACCGCGCGGCCAGCGAAATTCGCACCACTTTCTCCAAGAATGGCGGCAATCTTGGCGAAACCGGCTCTGTTTCATTCGGCTTTGACCAGGTTGGCGAAATCCAGTTCGAGGCCGATGCCGGCGACGAAGACACAGTCATGGAGGCGGCCATCGAGGCCGGGGCCAGCGATGTCGAGTCAGACGAGGATGGCCACTTCATCTATACCGAGCGTGAAAACCTGATGGAGGTTGCCAGCGCGCTGGAAGGCAAGTTCGGCGAAGTCGAGGCAAAATCGACCAAGCTGATCTGGAAACCGTCCAATACGGTGCCGATCGCCGGGGATGATGCCGACAAGCTGATGAAACTGCTCGACCTGCTTGATGAGCTGGATGACGTGCAGAGCGTGTATGATAATTCAGACCTGTCAGACGAAGAAATTGCCCGGCTTGGGGCGCAATAGCCACACTTCGGCTCAAATTCGCGTGAAAACTCACAATATGATCTCGCTTTTGCAGCAAAGCGGGATCATATGCATGCCTGCTCCCCCGCCTCGACCCCCAAGCTACAAGACCTCTGATGAAACTGTCCCACCCGTTCTCCGTCGCCGCCATTACCGGCGTGATTGCCGCCATCGCCTCGATTTTCTTCCATGCCGGGGCCCAGGCCAAGACATCGGATCGCGCCGCTGAACCCGCCTATGCGACGGCCGTTTTTGCAGGTGGCTGTTTCTGGTGTGTCGAAAGCGACTTCGACAAGCTGGGCGGGGTCATCGAGACCATATCAGGCTATACTGGCGGCACCACGGTCAACCCGACCTACAAGACCCATTCGAAACAGGGCCATCTCGAAGCGGTGAAGGTTGTCTATGATCCAGCCCTGGTCACCTATGATGAGCTGGTCGACTATTTCATCCATCATATTGATCCGACCGATGCCGGGGGTCAGTTCTGCGACCGCGGACATTCCTACACAACCGCCATCTTCGTCAGTTCACCGCAGGAGCGCGCCCTGGTCGAAAGCCAGTTTGCGGCGATCCGGGCATCCAATATCCTGCCTGGGGATCTGGTCACGGCGATCCGTGAGCCCGCCCCCTTCTACGCGGCCGAAGGCTACCACCAGGACTATTACCTGAAGAATGCCACGCGTTACAATTTCTACCGCAAAAGCTGTGGCCGCGACCGGCGTGTGCGTGAGGTCTGGGCCGGTGAGGGCAATTCCTGATCCCACCCACACCTGGCAGACTGGCCAGGACCGCTTGCACGCCCGGCCTATTAGGCCCACATAGGGCGCAGTAAACTGACCGGAGCCCGCCCGATGACTGCCACTGATCCAATGTCCAGCCATATTGCTGATGCCACTGACCAGACCTTCATGACCGATGTGGTCGAAGCGTCCAATAGCCAGCCCGTTCTGGTCGATTTCTGGGCCCCGTGGTGCGGGCCGTGCCGCTCGCTGACGCCTGTACTGGAAAAGGTCGTCAACAGCCAGAATGGCAAGGTCAAGCTGGTCAAGGTCAACATTGACGAGAACCCGGGCATTGCCGGACAGATGGGCGTGCGCTCAATCCCGGCTGTCTTTGCCTTCGACAAGGGCCGTCCGGTCAATGGTTTCCAGGGCGCATTGCCGGAAGGCCAGGTGCGCCAGTTCATCGACCAAATCCTTGGTGGCACCGATGATGCCAAGCAGCTTGAAGCCGCTCTCGCCCAGGCCGCTGAGGCCATGCAGAACGGTGATGTGGCCACCGCCGCCCAACTGTTCGGCGCCGTGATTGAGGCCGACCCGACCAACCTGACCGCAATCGCCGGACTGGCGCGTTGCTATCTCGCCAATGGTGACCGCGAGCGCGCCGAGCAGGTCCTGGCCATGGCCCCGGAAGACCAGCAAAATGACTCGGCCATCAAATCGGTCCGCACAGCGCTCGAACTGATGGCAGAAACCCCGCTGGATGAAGACCTTGCTTCAGCCCGTGAAGCGGTTGCCGCCGATCCAGCCAATCACCAGGCCCGGTTCGACCTGGCGGAAAAACTGATCGCCAATGCCAAGCACAAGGATGGCGTCGATCACCTGCTGACCATCCTGACAGACAATCTCGAATGGGGTGAAGGCCAGGCCAAGGCGAAACTTCTCGAAGTGTTCGAGGCGCTCGGCCCGAAAGACCCGATCACGGTCGAAGGCCGCCGCCGCCTCGGTTCGCTGATGTTCTCCTGACGCCCCGCAAGCGCCCTAGACATTCCTCGCCGTTCGGGCATTCTCAAGCCTCGGTGATAAAGGACTGATGCGCGTGGGTACGGCAACCTACAGGTCACTTAAGGACTTACCGGCCAATCTGCCGGTCTTTCCCCTGTCCGGTGTCCTGCTGCTGCCACGCTGGTCTTTGCCGCTGAACATTTTCGAGCCGCGCTATCTAAACATGGTGGACGACGCGATGAGCGGCAATCGCCTGATTGGCATGATCCAGGATCTCGGCCAGACCCGCGCCCACGCCGAGCTTGCCCATGTTGGCTGCGCCGGGCGGATCACCACCTATTCGGAAACCGATGATGGCCGCTACCTGATCACGCTGAGCGGAATTTGCCGTTTCTCGCTTGGCCATGAACTGGACGTGGTGACCCCTTATCGCCAGGTCGAGCCGGACTGGCAGCCCTGGACGGGTGACCTTGAGCCCCCGGCGCAGATGGGTCTTCCTTCACGCGATGAACTGGCCCAGTCGCTGAAACGCTATACGCGGGTCAATCAGCTGGATGTTGACTGGGATGCGGTTAAATCCGCGCCGATTGAGACACTGATCAATGCCCTGTGCACCGGTTGCCCGTTCGGGGTGATGGAGCGTCAGGCCCTGCTTGAAGCCGAGACGTTGCAGGCGCGCGCGCAGATTCTGATCACCCTGCTTGACATGGACGTGCCGGGCGACGACACATCCACCCTGCAATGACTGACCAGATGCCCCCCCGATCCAAGCCCGATGCCGCCGCCCAGTGCGGGGTCGACCGACGCCTGCTCGAACTTCTGGTCTGCCCGGTGACACGTGCGCCACTGGTATTTGACGCTGAACATTGCGAGTTGGTCTCGCGCAAGGCCGGGCTTGCCTATCCGATCCGGGACGGCCTGCCGATCATGCTGGCCAGTGAAGCCCGTGACCTGGATGCAGGGGGCGAATGATGGATCATGCCTGGCCAACCCAGCTGGAATTTTCCCGCAGCCGTAAATCGCTGAACATTGCGTTTGACGATGGCGCCACCTTCGACCTGCCATTCAAGCTGTTGCGCCGGGAAAGCCCGTCCGCCGAGGTTCAGGGCCATGGCGCCGGGCCAAAGCCGCCACAACCGGTGATCAGCGATGATATTGGCGTCGACAAGGCCGAGCCGGTCGGGCGTTATGCGGTGCGCCTGTTCTTCAGTGACGGCCATTCCAGCGGCCTGTTCACCTGGGCCTACCTGAAACAGCTCGGCCAGCAGCACAGCTGATCGCTCAGGCGCGCACAAAGCCTCTTACAGTTTTGCCCAAGCCCACCTATATTGCCCCGGCACAGGCACTGGGGCGCTCGAGGAGGTCAGCTATCCGCCGACCTTAAGTTCCGTCAGGGAGCTGGCGCTGGATCAGGCCGTGGCCTTTTTCATCTGGCACCCACCTAATTGTTAGGTCGACGGGATACAAAGACCGATACGGCGTCTATCCGGTCCTGTGCACACCCCGCCCGCGCTTGCCAGCCTAGCCAACCCGGCGATCCCGACCTTCCCAATACGGCTCGCGCAGGTCCTTACGCAAGATCTTGCCTGACGGATTGCGCGGCATTTCGCTGATCACATCGACCGATTTCGGGCATTTGTAACCGGCAATACGTTCCTTGGCATAGGCGATGATGTCTTCGGCAGTCGGGCTGGTATCCGGCTTGGCCACGATGATCGCCTTGACCGCCTCGCCCCATTTCTCGTCTGGCACGCCGATCACCGCAACATCAGCCACGTCCGGGTGCCCGAAAATCGCATTCTCGACTTCGGCTGGATAGACATTTTCCCCACCCGACACGATCATGTCCTTGATCCGGTCATGGATGTAGAGAAAGCCGTCCTCGTCAAAATAGCCAGCATCCCCGGTATAGAAGAACCCGTCACGGATCGCGTCTTCAGTGGCGTCCGGGCGGTTCCAATAGCCCTTCATCACAAAGCCTGAGCGCACGACGATCTCGCCAACCTCGCCGGTTGGCACCTGGTTGCCCTCAGGGTCGACACAGCGCACCACGGCCTGTGGCCACGGCACGCCGCAGCTGCGCAGCTTGTTCCAGCTCGGATCATGCGCCTCGGGCGGCAGATAGGTCGCCGCGCCCACCGTTTCGGTCAGGCCGTAAAGCTGGGTAAAGCGCGCACCCATGACATCAACTGCCGTGCGCAACAGGTCTTCAGTGATCGGCGAGGCACCATAGAAGACCTGGCGCAGGCTGGAATAGTCCCGCTCGCGGAAGTCCGGCTGCTGCGAGAGCATCAGGATCACCGCCGGGACCCAGAAGGCATGAGCAATCTTCTGGCTCTCGACCAGGTTGAGGATTTCGCTGGGCACAATATCCGGCAGCACCACGGTCTTGGCGCCCTGGGCCGCCGCCAGGATACCGACATTGACCCCGGCAACGTGAAAGAGCGGCATGGCGTTCATGATCGCATCGCCGACATCATAGCTCGACCATTCCAGCATCGCGCACTGGTCGAAGAAATTACGATAATTACCATTGGTCAGCATCACGCCCTTGGGCAGGCCAGTCGTGCCAGACGTGTAGAGCTGGATGACATCGTCATCATCATGTGTCTCAAGACCAGGCGCACTGGCCTCCTGGCTGTCGCGCCATTCAGCATAGTTCGGCCAGTTGCCATGT
Source organism: uncultured Henriciella sp. (assembly GCA_965367765.1). Taxonomy (GTDB): domain Bacteria; phylum Pseudomonadota; class Alphaproteobacteria; order Caulobacterales; family Hyphomonadaceae; genus Henriciella. The sequence goes on along the minus strand of CBDUKI010000022.1, from coordinate 9,913 downwards.
GTGCCTTCGATGGCGATCACATGTTTCAGGTCCGGGCACTCATCCTTGATCTGGTCAATCATGTCGTAGAATTCCGGGCCGACAAACAATGTCCCGATCTTGGCATCGGTCAGAATGAATTTGACCTCTGGCGCGGCCAGACGCGTGTTCACACCATTCATCACGGCGCGCGCCTTGGCGGCACCAAACATCATCTCGTAATAGACGGCGGTATTCTTGGCGAGATAGCCGACCCGTTCATCCGGCACAACGCCGAGCGCCAGCAAACCATTGGCGACCTGGTTGGTGCGTGTTTCCAACTCGGCAAACGTGGTGTCCTCACCCTTGTACCAAAGCGCGACCTCATCTGGCCGGATTGCCGCCTGGACGCGCGGAATATCTGCCAGGTGCGGCATGGTCTTCGTATCCAGCATGTCGCCTTCCTCCCGTGTTTTTTTGATCTTTTTCCAGTAAATGCAGGTCTTGCCGCCGAGGCAAGGTCATAAATGTTCCAGCGCCGCGATCATGGTCTTTTCAATAAGTGAAAAGCGGGCAAGACTGGCTTGGCTGGCCAGGGAGGCAATTTCGATGACTGTCACGCAGACTATCATTCTGCACCACTATGATCGCTCGCCCTATTCGGAAAAGATGCGTCTGGCCCTGCGCCTGAAAAATCTCGCCTGGGCGAGTGTCGAAATCCCCACTGTCATGCCCAAGCCAGACCTGATGCCACTGACCGGTGGCTATCGGCGGACCCCGGTCATGCAGATCGGGGCTGACATCTACTGCGATACCGCCCTGATGCTGACCGAGCTGGAGCGGCGTTACCAGATCCATCCGCTCAACCTGCCCGGTCATGAAGGCACCGCCAAGATGATCGCCGCCTGGTGTGATGGCAAATGGTTCCAGACCAGCGTGGCGGTGATTTTTGGTGCAATCGGCGACCAGATGCCGACCGAGTTCATTGAGGACCGCTCGAAAATGTCTGGCCGCCCGTTCGATATTGAAGGCATGAAGGCGGCCGCACCCTTCATGCGTGACCAGTGGCGCGCGCAATTGATGTGGATTGAGGACCGCCTGACCGGTGGGCATGGCGCAGGCACTGGCGACTGGATGATCGGCACCAAGCCGGGCATGGCCGATGTCCACGCCTTCATGAACCCGTGGTTTGTCGAACAGTCGCTGCCGCAATTTCTGGCCCAATGTTTCGAGGAAACGCCCTATACGCGCGACTGGTACGAGCGGATGAAGAAAATTTCCGGGCCAAGGGGCTACGCCATGTCGGCCCAGGCGGCCCTGGACATTGCCCGCGACGCGGCCCCGCGCCTGAAACCGGCCTCGACCGCCCATGACCTGCGCGATTTCGAGCCTGGCGACCCTGTTGCCATCGCGCCGGATGATTATGCCAGGGACTGGGTGACCGGTGAGCTGGTGGTCGCCAATGGCGAACGCGTCATCATCGCACGCCAGGACAAGCGGGTGGAAAATGTCCACCTTCATTTCCCGCGCGTTGGCTATGTGCTGAGACGCAACTAAGTCCTGTCATCTGAATATCATGCAATCACGTTATGCGCGCTGCTTATGGGTCAAACGCGCAAATATCGCAGCATCTTCATCTCCGATGTCCACCTCGGCTCGAAAGGTTGCCAGGCTGAAGCCTTGTGTGAGTTTCTCAAGACCCACACATGCGACCAGCTCTATCTTGTCGGTGACATCATAGATGGCTGGCGTCTGCGCAAGAAATGGTTCTGGCCGCAGGCCCACACCAATGTCATCCGGCGCATCCTGACCGCGGCCAAGCGCGACACCAAGGTCACCTACATTGTTGGTAACCATGATGAGTTCCTGCGTGCCTTCCTGCATTTTCGTGTCAGCTTTGGCCGGATCGCCATCCGCAACCGCACGGTCCATATCGGGGCCAATGACAAGCGCTACCTGGTCGTGCATGGCGACATGTTCGATGGCATGATGCGCGCGGATCGCAAATGGATCATGCATCTGGGCGATCATGCCTACAATTTCCTGCTCTGGACAAACAACAAGCTCAACACAGTGCGCCGCTGGCTACGCCTGCCTTACTGGTCGCTGTCACAGGCATTGAAAAAGAAGACCAAGCGCGCCCTCAACCATATCCACAATTTCGAGGGCCATGTAGCTGACTATTGCAAGCGCAAGGGTTATGACGGCGCGATCTGCGGGCATATCCACGTGGCCGAGATGCGCCGGATCAATGGTGTCGAGTACATGAATGATGGCGACTGGGTAGAATCCTGCACGGCCCTGGTCGAACATTTCGATGGCCGTTGGGAACTGGTTGAGCACAAACCTGCCAGCCTGCAGACACGCCCCAGGGCCGAACCTGAAGCCCGGCGCCCGGCCCCGGTCAGGCCTGGGGCTTTGGCGTCCGGCTAAGAGCCGAGAGCACCGGGCCGAGCAGTTTGCCGCCAGTCTGGCCCAGCTTCATCGCCTGTTTCAGTCGCCGCATGATATGCGCATCAATCGCCGCCTCGTCGCGCGTGTGAAGCCAGCGCATTACAACCGATGGGATGACCGCTGACAACAAGGCCCGCTTGGTCTGGCGATTATAGTCCTGCGCCGTGTCGCCAGCCGCTTCCCAGATCAGGTCAGCCACTGACCAGACCCGGCGCGAGGCTGCACCCGCCCCCCAGGGCAACAGGCCGCGCCCCGCCGCCTTGCGCACCGCCTCGCGGTTTGGCTCCAGCGCCTTCAGCCAGGCTTTCAGGCCCGCGGCCACACGTTCATGCACACGCAGGGCATCAAGATCCTGGGTTGCCAGGTCGGCCAGCATTGCATCGCCTGCGGTTTCAAAGAAATGATCGATCAGGTCATTGATACCATTCGGTGCGGCCAGGGCCTGCTCGCCAGCATCCAGGCCAGCATTTTCAGCTGCACGGGCCAGTGCCGTATGGCTCCACCCGGCTTCGGGGACCAATGGCAACAGGGCTTCGAGCCAGTGATCACGCAAAGATTCAGACGGTGTGCGCATAATGTGGTTCCGGGAGTAGGCAAGTGGACATCCACATGTTATAGGCGCGGCTTGATTAAAGGCCCAGTGGCCACAACACCGCATGGCGGACCCCTCCGCCGATACAAATTCAATGGAGAGTTCGCCATTATTCAGATCACCGTCCGCGACAACAATGTTGAGCAAGCCCTTCGTGCGCTGAAGAAAAAGATGCAGCGCGAAGGCCTGTTTCGCGAAATGAAGGCCCGCACTTATTTCGAGAAGCCTTCCGAGAAGAAAGCCCGCCAAAAGGCTGAAGCCGTGCGCCGTGCGCGCAAACTGGCTCGCAAACGGGCACAGCGCGAAGGCCTCGTCTAGCGCGCCTTGCGGTCTTGTCGATCAAGATAACCCCTCACGGCCCGGCCTGAGGGGTTTTTCTTTGCCCGCAATTCAGCCCTAAGAGACGCAAGGTCCTGGCTGCCGCAGTCGCGGGTCTATGTCGCTTTCTTCTTGCCCGGCACCAATTTGCCAAAGAAGGCCCAGACATCGGCAACACCTGCCCCATGCACCGCCCCGGCGCGATAGACCCTTGTCGCCAGATAGAGAATGGCAAAGGCTGCCAGGCTCATCAGGCCAAGCTGGGCCAGCACCTCCCACATGGGTGGTTCGGTCGGCATGCGCAGGATCAACAGGAACGGCGTGAACACGGGCACCCAGACCATCGCCCCGATCACCGCGGACTGGGCATCACTGATCGCGAAGGTCAACATGAACAGCGGCGCCATCAGCAGAACGATCAGCGGCGTCATCAGCGTCTGGGCCTCCTGGATCGTGTCGCAAAGCGAGCCAAGCGCGAGGAAGAGCGAGCCATACATCAGGTAGCCAAGAATGAAGGAAATGATCGCCGGCACGAACAGCATCGGATCGCCCACCGCGCGCAGGATGGTGAACACATCCTCGGTCACGCCGGGATCGAACTGACTGCTGGCGAGCAGGCCGATGGCGGTGGAGCCAACGCCCCAGAACGCCATCAGGGTGAGCGCCAGGGTCAGCACGGCCAGCAACTTGCCAGCCAGAAGATGCGGCAGCTTCACTGAGGTCAGCAAGCTGTCGAATATCTTGTTCGAGCGTTCCTCGATCGTGCCCATGAGCAGGTAGTTGATGACCGAAAAGATCAGGAACCACAACATGAAGGCCATGGCGATGGAGACAACGAAGGGGGCACGGTCGGCAAGCGTGATTTCATTGCCCTGCCCGCCCGCGGTGTCACGCAGGCGCTGCTGCACGATCCCACGCCTTGCATCATGCACCTCTTCGACAATGGAGGGGCGCACATTGGCCTCGGCAAAGACCCGGTCCTGGGCGAGTTTCTGGTCTGCCGTCATGGCCAGGGTGAGCAGGCCGCGCGCCTGCAGGTTCTCGCTCCAATACTGTATCTTGCCGCCATCTTCGGGCACCAGGATGGCCGCGAACAGGGGCTGCGCCCCGCTCGGCGTCTCAATCAGCCGTTCGCCGCTGAGATATGGCCGCAGACCTTCGGCGGTGCGTGCGGGTGGGTCGACCGCAACGAAATCGGCGCGCGGCAGGGTCTGCTCCACACCACCAGCCGCCGCAAAGGCCGCCTCGACACTCTGCCCATCTTCAAGCGCCACATCGAAGGCATCAAGCTTGTCGCTGGACTGGCCCTGCACAGCATTGATCGGGTCAAGAGCGGCGCGCGCCGCCTCAATCACGCCCTCGTCCAGTTCGGCCTGCAAGGCCTCGGAAAAGGCGCTGCCGGTCTCAATCACAGTGAAGTATCGCACCGGCTGGGATTTGGCGGCCAGAGCCGGGGCCAGCATGAATATCCCCATCAGGACCGGGGTCAACAGCAGGCCGAGCCAGAAACCCCAGGCCGTCACATAACCAAGATAATCGCGCCGCGCGACAAGATAGATGGACCGGATCATGCCACACTCTCCTCTTCACGCGCCAGCGACTGGAAGGACGGCTCGCCCTCACCTTCTGCATCCGCCTCGCTCACCAGCGAGACAAAAACATCGCGCAAGCGGGCCTCTTCAGGCATGAAACTGGTAATCGGCGCACCCAGTTCAATCGCGGCGCGCAAGGCATCCTGAGCATCGCGTCCGGCAGGCAGCCTGACCCGCCAGCCACTTTTGTCGGGACTGACGTCAAATCCGCTCGGGCCCAGTGCTGCGGCGAGGTCAAACCCATCCGCCACACCAATTCGAACCGCCCGTCCCAGCGCGCCAAACGCGTCTTCGAGCGTACCGTCAAAGACTTTCTGGCCACGCGCCATCATCACGATCTTTTCACAAAGCCGCTCAGCATGCTCCATCACATGGGTTGAAAACACGATGGTTGCGCCGCGCTTGTGTTCTTCGGCAATCATCGCTTCCAGCGCCATCTGGTTGACCGGATCGAGGCCGGAGAACGGCTCGTCCAGGATCAGGAAATCCGGGCGGTGGGCCAGAGAAGCCAGGATCTGGACCTTTTGCGCCATGCCTTTTGAAAGACGCGACACACGCGAGCGGGCAAACTCGTGCAGGCCCATCGCCTCCAGCAATTCGTCCGCCCGGGCTTTTGCTGCGCGGGCCGACAGGCCTTTCAGGCGGGCAAAATAGGTGATGATCTGGCGCGGGCTCATCTTCTTGTAGAGGCCGCGCTCCTCTGGCAGGAAGCCGACCCGTTTCAGCGTGGTCAGATTGGGCCGCTCACCAAACAGGCGCACCTGGCCCTGGTCAGGGTTGAGCACACCAAGCGCCATGCGCAAGCTTGTCGACTTGCCAGCACCGTTCGGGCCAAGGAAGCCGACAATCGAGCCCTGGGGGACGGTAAAATCGAGCGCATTGACGGCTCGAAACCCGCCAAACCACTTGGTCGCGCCAATCATTTCAAGCGGTATCTGTTCGCCCATTCCGCCATCTCCTGCGGGGTTATTCTGTTTATCGATATGACTCAGAAGTCTTTTGCCTGTCGAGGCTTGCCAAGCGATTAAAGAGTCTGCACCATCAAATTATGAAAACACAGCTTGCGCCAATTTGTGATCAATTGGCTGCCGTGTTGGGGCATGAAAATAGCCAGAACAGCTATATTTCAATCTCTTCACCGGGCACGCCGCCCACGCGCTCATCTGCTTTTGTGATCGAGCCGACGTCTACGCTGGCCAGGATTTATGCCGCGCTCGATCGCCTCGAACAGGGCACTTTCGGCCTGTGTACGCAATGCGGGGACCAGATCAGCCTCGGGCGCCTGGAGGATGATCCGAGCATTCCGCTCTGCCAGGTTTGCGAAGCCTATCGCGACCTATAGCGTATCGAGCGCGCTCAGCAGGTCAGCCTGCAGGTCATCGGCATCTTCGAGCCCAACCGAAAAACGGATCCAGCTTTCATCAAGCCCCATTTCGGCCTGCTCTTCGGCGCTCAGCGCACGGTGCGTGGTCGAGGCGGGATGACAGGCCAGCGACTTGGTGTCACCGAGATTGTTGGAAATATCCACCAGCTCCAGCGCATTGAGAACGCGGAAGGCATCCCGGCGATTGTCGCCTTGTCGTGCATCGCCGCTGGCCTTGACGGAGAAGGCAATCAGCGTACCGCCCATCTGCATCTGGCGGGCATGGACGTCGTATCCTGGATGATCCGTCCGGCCCGGATAGCGCACGGCGGCAATATTGCGATGGCCAGCAATCGCGTCGGCAATCTGGGCCGCATTCCGACTGGCCTGGCGGACCCGCAGGTCGAGCGTCTCAAGCCCCTTGAGCACGACCCAGGCATTGAAGGGAGAGCAGGACGGCCCGGTATGGCGGAGCCACGGGTCAATATGTTCCTCGATAAACTCGCTCGGCCCGAGGATCGCCCCGGCGAGGACGCGGCCCTGGCCATCCATGTGCTTGGTCGCGGAATAGACGACAATATCCGCGCCGAGATCGAGCGGCTTCTGCAAGATCGGCGTGGCAAAGACATTATCGACAACCAGAAGTGCCCCAGCCGCGTGGGCAAGGTCTGCAATCGCAGCGATATCGACCGCATCCAGCAGCGGATTGGACGGGGTCTCGATCAATACCAGCCGCGTCGGCTTCGACAGGGCGCGTTTCCATGCCTCCATATCATCGCCATCGACGAATTCAGTCTCGACCCCAAAACGCGGCAGAATGGTCGAGCAGATATGCCGACACGAGCCAAACAGCGCGGTGGCTGCAACGACCCGGTCTCCGGCTGAGCAGGGCGCAATCATCGCGGTCGAAATGGCGCCCATGCCCGACGCCGTAACGCGGCAGGTCTCAGCCCCTTCCAGCAAGGCCAACCGGTCGGCTAACATCTGGCTGGTCGGGTTACCATAGCGCGAATAGACATAGCCCTCCTCATCGCCGGACATGCGCGCCGCGGCCTGTTCGGCACTGTCATAGGCGTAACCAGAGGTCAGAAAAATCGCCTCTGACGTCTCACCATAAAGGGAACGCTGAGTCCCGCCGCGCACCAGTTTGGTGGCCGGCTTCCAGTCTTCTTGTTTAGAACCAGACATCGTTTTTCGTCTTTCCATCAATCGCGCACCGTCATAAGCCTGTGAAACAAGAGGGATCAAGTCATGGCTGATGGAAAATCGGGGGTTCTGGCAGATTGCCAACTCGCGGACCTGCACCGATCTAGCGCGATTACCTGCGAACGCGCCTTTGACCCGGACCAGGTTCAGCCCGCCAGCCTGGACTTGCGGCTGGGCTTCAAAGTCTATCGGATACGCGCGAGTTTCCTGCCAGGGAAGGGCCGGACGGTTAAGGACGTGCTGGGCCAGCCTGGAATTGAAATGCACAGTTTCGACCTGAGGGAGAAAGGCGCCGTGCTTGAAACGGGCTGCGTCTACCTGGTCGAATTGCAGGAAGGCCTCGCCCTTGATGACCACGTTTCCGGGCGGGCAAACCCCAAGAGCTCAACCGGGCGAATTGATGTGTTCACCCGCGTCGTGACAGACCGCAGCGATGCGTTTGATGATGTCCCGGCGGGGTATCAAGGGCCGCTCTGGTTGGAGATCAGTCCGCGGACCTTCCCGGTCCTGGTTCGCCCGGGGGACCGCCTGGCGCAATTGCGGTTGCGCCGGGGTGACGTTTCCGGCCAGCATGAGATAACCGTGTCGATTGACCTTGATGCCCCAACCGGCCAGCCGGTTGGTTGGCGGGCCAAGCACCAGGGCGGCCTGATCGATCTGCGGGCCATTGGCCAACATGATATTCCGGCCTTCTGGGAGCCGCTGTTTGCTCATGATGGGCGCCTCGTGCTCGACCCGGAAGAATTTTACATCCTGGCCTCCCGCGAGAGCGTCTCGGTCGCGCCGGATGAGGCAGCTGAAATGGCCCCGATCGCCCCGGAACTGGGTGAGTTTCGCGCCCATTATGCTGGCTTCTTCGATCCAGGGTTCGGCACTAATTCCGGCGGCAGTCGTGCGGTGCTGGAAGTGCGCTCGCGCGATGTGCCCTTCATCCTCGAACATGGCCAGCCGGTGGCCAAACTGATCTACGAGCCGATGAGCCGGACGCCAGATGCCCTCTATGGTGGCAAGACCAGCAATTACCAGGGCCAGGGCCTGAAATTGTCAAAACATTTCAAGCTGCTGGACTAGGTTGAGTTAAAACATGCCAACAAAAGAAAGAGGCACGACCCTTGCGGCTCGTGCCTCTCTTGGCTTCCGTTTCGAATCAATCTAACAAGGCCTTGTTACAGTTCTCGTCAGAGATCCAACTCTGGTTACCGGTTTTGAGTCTTCCCGTTCTGCTTGCGCAGTTTTGTTAAGTCTCGACCTTTTTCAGTTCACCTTGCGGCGTCCCTTTTGGCCCTGCGTTTCGGATCGTCCTCCGGTCGCAGATACAGTCCTGCCTTCGCCCTTCGCGTTGGGCTGAGCAGGCACCGCTTTGCCTCTCCCATCATCTCCGCCTGATCCTTTGCGCCAGCTGCTTCCAGCTCTTGCTCCTGATCCGGCCTCGTCCGGGTGCGGTGCTCTGGCCGCTGCTTCCTTCGGTGGCTGCCGATCTCCGCTGCGGATGAGTTAACTATGACCCAAAAAAATCCGGAGTCGAGTCGGCCCTGTTAACAGAATCGCGGATTCGACCGACCTATCCACAACTAGGCAGGCTCTGTGGAGAAAAAACTAATTTGTTCCGGATTCGATCCGAGTTTCTGGCCCCAAATCGGCCTCGTTTACGGATCTGCCTGCCGTGTAGCAGAGCGCTTATACGCGGGCAACCACTGATTTCGGGCGTTTCGGGCCAATGGCCGTCCTACAAACCTGCACGTCTCGCGACAGGATATATGCGACGGCCATTTACCATCTCAGGCCAGCCGCGAGGGGCATGGCTATGGTTAACTCCGGCCCGTCAATTCCTGCCTCCCGGTTCGCGCAGGTTTAAGCCCTGACCTATAGGGTGGCCTTGTAGAAAGAGGTCACCCCATGCGCGTTTCACCTGTCATCACACTTGGACTCTCCGTCAGTTTCGGTGTTGCGGCCATCCTGGTCGCGCGCCAGTTCACCACCCAGAAGAATGAACAAGCCGAGGCCCCGGTAGAACTGGTCGAGCTGGAAAAGGAAGTCACCCTTCCAGTCGTGGTTGCGATGGAAAACCTGGGACGCGGCGATGTGCTGGACGCAGCTGTGCTCGCCATCGAGTTCTGGCCGGAGAAAGAGCTGCCCTACGGCTATTTCGCTTCAATTGATGATATCGGCTCCAACCAGTTCAGCCCGCGCAAGGCGATGACGGATATTCAGGCTGGCGAACCGCTGCTCGACTCTCGCCTGTCCCCGGCTGGCATGCGTCCGAGCTTGGCAGGGCGCCTCGAGCCGGGCTTCCGCGCCTATACGATTTCCATGGATGACATTGCCGGGGTTGCCGGGTTCGTCCTGCCCGGTGACCATATCGACATCATCTATACAAAGGATTCCAACCGCTCCGGGCGCACCAAGACCTTTGTCTCCGAAGTGCTGTTA